>JAIXZV010000271.1 GCA_027489365.1 Sphingomonadales bacterium | reverse complement strand
GCGGTTGCCGGGATAGCGCAGCAGCTCCCAATAGCGATCGACCATCGCGGCATCGGCGAGCCTGGGATTGCCGAACACGCCGGGCAGGCTGTCGGCGATCATGCTGCGCGGCGTGATTTGTGCGGCAATGTTGCGCAGGATCGGCACCCGCGCGATGCGGAAGGCAAGCGGGGCCTTGCCATTGCCGGGTTCGGGCTGGCCGACCGAATCGATCAGCACGAGCGCGCGGACATGGTCGGGGTGGGCGAGCGCATAATGCCAAGCGACCCCGCCGCCCATCGAATTGCCTGCCAGCACGATATGATCGACGCCTAGCTTCTGCCGGATTCGTTCAACCACATCGACATAGCCGGCGGCACTGTAATCGCGCGTCGGGCTTGCACCGGTCAGGCCGTGGCCGGGCAAATCCATCCGGATGATGCGGTATTGCTTGCCCAACCGATCGACCCACGGCTCCCACGTCTGCAGCGAGGCGTTCGATCCGTGGACCAGCACCAGAGCCGGGGCATCGCGCGGACCGGTGTCGCGCAGATGCACCGTCAGCCCGCCGCCGAGATCGACGAATTGCGACGGCGGCGCACCGTATTTCGCGCGCATCGCTGCGGGATCGGTATCGGGCGTGCGGAAATAAAAGAACGCCGCAATGGCCGTCACCACGATGACGCCCAGCAACCAGCCGATAATCCTGCGTATCACTCTGCCGTCCCCCTTGCCCGCGCAGGTCTGTGTCCGAATCAGCGCGCGGGCGCGGCTTTCAGATAGGTGTCAAACCACGCAACGGTCCGCTGCAGCGAGTCGATCTGATGCTCGCGCTTGGTGAAGCCGTGGCCTTCGTCGGGGTAGAAGATCGTCTCCACCACATTGCCCTTGGCCTTCAGGATGTCATTGACCTCCTGCGCCTGGCCGCGCGGCACGCGAATGTCGTTCTCGCCCTGGATCGTCAGCAATGGCGCCTTTGCGGCGCGGATATAGGTCAGCGGGGAGACGGCGTCATAGACCTTCGGGTCGGCCTCGGGCGTGCCGATCAGCGTGCGCTGATACGCCTTCAGCAAGGCATCCTGATCGCGGTACATGGTGCGCCAGTTGATGATGCCGAACCATTGCACCGCGGCGGCGAATTCGTCGGGCGCGCGGCCGATCGCCATCAGCGTCATGAACCCGCCATACGATCCGCCGAAGATGCCGACCCGCTTGGGATCGACATAGCCGCTGGCGACCAGGAACTGCTTGGCGGCGATCGTGTCCTTCAGGTCGCCACCGCCCAGATCCTTGAAGTTGGCGGCCTGAAACGCCTTGCCATAGCCGGTCGAGCCCCGGAAATTGGGCTGGATGGTGATGTACCCGCGGCTGGCGAAGGCGGCGGCATAGCGGCTGAAGCCGTCGACCGCCTGACCGGTCGGCCCGCCATGCGGCAGGACGATCGCCGGGTTCTGGCCATCGCGGCGGAGATTATAGGGCATGGTCACGACGGCGCTGATCAGCGTGCCGTCGAAGCTCTTATAGACCACCTCGCGCGAACGCGGCAGGCTGGCCGGGCCGAGGCTCGCCATCGCCATTTGCGTCGCCGGGCGCGACGTGCCGCTTGCCAGATCGAACAGCGTCAGGTCGCTCGGCGAATCCGCGCCCGAATGGATCACCATCAGCAGCCGCCCGTCGGGCGAGAAGGGCTCGGCCCCGGTGACGCTGTTGACGCCGGGCGGCAGCGCGAGCGGGGTTTCGGCAAGCGTCGCCACATCGACGCGCGACAGTGCGGTACGGGTGTCGGCGGCGGTACGCACGATCAGTGCCTTGCCGTCGCGCGTGAAGGCGACGCTGTTCTGTTCCCACGGCGTCGGCTTCAGCCAGCGCCAGCTCTTGGCCGATACGTCGTAGAGACCGGCGTGAAGCTGGCCGGTTCCCTCGTTGCTGCTGACCGCGATCGTCTTGCCGTCCTGGGTAGCATCGCCAGCCGAGTAGATCGTGTCGGGCTTGGCGAGCAGGCGCGTCGCCGAGCCGTCCGCCACCGCGATGCGCCACACTTCACTCGCCGCGCTGTCGATCCGCTCGCGATTGGCGATCAGCGCCGTCCCATTCTCGATCCACGCGACCGGACTCCAGCCGAATTGCGGGTCCTGCTCGGCGGTCAGCGCGCGGATCTTGCCATCGGCGTCCATCACCGCGAGGTTCGACTGGCCTTCGCTTTTGAGCTTGGTGACGAGCGCGATCATCCCGCCCTGTGGTGCGACCAGCAGGCTGCTTTCCTGCCGGTCGGGCGTGTTGGTCAAATTGACCGGCGCACCGCCCGACGTCGGCACGCGGAAGATGTCGGTATATTCGTCGCCGCCCTTGTCCTGCTCGAAATAGACCCATTTGCCGTCGCGCGAGGTGGCGAGCCCGCGCTGCGATTCGTTCGATTGGGTGAGCTGGACCGGCCAGCTGCCGGCGGTATCGGTGCGCCAGATGTTGGTGCGGCCGGTGAGATTGGTGGCGATGTAGATCGCCGTGCCATCGGCGCTCCACGCCACCCCGCCAATCGAGCGGGTGATACCGATGTCCTCGACCGGAATCGTCGCGGCGGCGGGGTTCTCGGGCGAGGACAGGCTTTTGGGATCGGTCACCGGACGATCCGGTGTCTTCACCTGCGCGCTTGCCGGCGAAATAGCCGGGGCGAGGACCGACGCGCTGCCCAGCAGCAGCGCGGTGAGCGTGAGAAAGCGCATCGATTCCCTCCCTTTATGTCCTGTAGCGCCGTTCTGCCCCAGCAATTCGGCGTTGGGAAGCGATCAGTCCTCCTGCCGCGCCAGCCACTCCTCGAGCCATTTGATCGTATAATCGCCGCTCAGGAATTCAGGATCCTCGATCAGCGCCTGATGCAGCGGGATCGTGGTCTTCATGCCGTCGATCACGAACTCCTCTAGCGCGCGGCGCAGGCGGCGGATCGCGCCCTGGCGAGTGGTGCCATAGACGATCAGCTTGGCGATCATCGAATCGTAATACGGCGGCACGCGGTAGCCCGCATACAAGCCGCTATCGACGCGTACGTTCATGCCGCCGGGAGCGTGGAATTGCTTCACCATGCCGGGCGAGGGGGCGAAGGTGCGTGGATCCTCGGCATTGATGCGGCATTCGATCGCATGGCCGCGGAACTGCACGTCTTCCTGCCGCAGCGTAAGCGGATGCCCCTCGGCGATGCGGATCTGTTCGCGCACCAGATCGAGCCCGGTGATCGCCTCGGTCACGGGATGTTCGACCTGCAGGCGGGTGTTCATCTCGATGAAGAAGAACTCGCCATTTTCCCACAGGAATTCGATCGTGCCCGCACCGCGATAGCCCATATCGGCCATCGCCTTGGCGCAAATGCCGCCCATCCGCGCGCGGTCTTCCTCGCCGAGCACGGGGGAGGGGGCTTCTTCCAGCACCTTCTGGTGACGACGCTGGAGCGCACAGTCGCGCTCGCCGAGATGGATCGCATTACCCTGGCCGTCGCCGAACACCTGGAATTCAATGTGGCGCGGGTTGCCGAGGTACTTTTCGAGATAGACTGTCGCGTCGCCGAACGCAGCCTTCGCCTCGCTCCCGGCTTGCTGCATCAGCGTTTCGAGTTCGGCCTCGGACGTGCAGACCTTCATACCGCGCCCGCCGCCGCCCGACGCGGCCTTGATAATGACGGGGTAACCGGCCTTCGCCGCGATTTCCTTGGCTTCGGCGAGATCGCTGACCGGCCCGGGCGAGCCGGGAACGAGCGGCAGGCCGAGCGCGCCTGCGCTGCGCTTCGCCTCGATCTTGTCGCCCATCGTGCGGATGTGCTCGGGTTTCGGCCCGACGAAGATGATGTCGTGCGCCTCGACGATCTCGGCGAATTTGGCGTTTTCGCTCAGGAAACCATAGCCGGGATGGATCGCATCCGCGCCGGAAATCTCGGCCGCCGAGATGATGTTGGGGATGTTGAGATAGGATTCGGTCGCCGACGGCGGCCCGATGCAGATCGCCTGATCCGCAAGCCGCACGTGCATCGCGTCGCTATCGGCGGTCGAATGTACCGCAACCGTCTGAATGCCCATTTCATGGCACGCACGGTGGATGCGCAGCGCGATCTCGCCGCGATTGGCGATGAGGAGTTTCTTGATCTCAGGCATTGGTAATTGTCCAATCCGCAAGCCCAAGACGCCGTTCGCCCTGAGCCTGTCGAAGGGCTGCGCTGCTCTCGCGAGCGGGTGCAGTAGGAGGGCAGGGCTTCGACAAGCTCAGCCCGAACGGACG
>JAIXZV010000297.1 GCA_027489365.1 Sphingomonadales bacterium | reverse complement strand
TCGGCAATCAGGCCTTTCAGATTGCCGCGCAGCGTCTCGATCGTGTCGTTGATGAAGGCCTTCTTGCCGGGGAACTGTTCTAGCGGTGCCTCGAAATTGCCTTCGCTGAAGGCCTTCACACAGGCCATCGCCTTCTTCTTCACCGCGATATGCGCGGCGACGATCTCGTTCACGCGCTTCGCCATGACGGCGCAGTCCCCCTGATAGCGGTCGACCGGCAGGACGACGTCGATGTCGCCTCGGTCATGCTCTGCCGACATCGTTTCGATGCTGTCGCCCAGCGCGGCGATCGGACGCGTCGCTTTATCGAGGAACAGGTTGAACGCATCCAGCACATGCCGCGTCTGGCCCTTGGCCAGCGACACGTCTGCGCGTTCCGAATAGTTGCCGCTCGCCATCGCGCTGCCGAGCCGGGCGAACTCGGCCGTGAGGATGTCCGAGGAAACACCGCTGAAGAGATTGAGTGACATGATATTCTTTCCTCTGAAAGACGGTCGCACGTTCCGGCGTGAACGGCCGGAAAGACGGCGTTAGGCTGCCTCGGTCGCGAAATCGGCGTCTTCCGTGTCCGGGCCGCCGCGGTTCAGGTCGAGTGCGAAGCCATTCGCGCGCGCCTGTTGATCGGCGATCGAGTTCGGTTTTGGCCGCGCTTTGGGCTTGAGTTTCGGTTTGTAGCTCGCCGCCCTGACGGTGGGGCTGGACGGTGCGGCGCGCGCCGTGCTGACGGGACGGGCAGGGGCCTCGTCCTTGAGCCGGAAGTACGCGATGCTCGTTTGCAGATCGCCGGCCTGCGTGGCGAGCAGTTCGGAGGTCGTCGAAATCTGTTCCGACGCACTCGCGTTCTGCTGCGTGACCTGGTCGAGCTGCTGGATCGCGTCGTTGATCTGCGAGGCACCAATGTCTTGCTCGCGACACGCCGAGCTGATTTCGAGCACGAGCTCGGCGGTCCTGCGAATGTCGGGCACGAGACGCCCAAGCATCTCGCCCGCGTCGGCGGCGGCCTTCACCGTCTCGGAGGAAACGAGGCTGATCTCGGCAGCGGCACTCTGGCTGCGCTCGGCGAGCTTGCGCACTTCGGATGCGACGACCGCAAAGCCTCGGCCATGTTCGCCCGCGCGCGCCGCCTCGACCGCGGCGTTGAGCGCGAGCAGATCGGTCTGGCGCGCGATTTCCTGGACGATGCCGATCTTCTCGGCGATCGTCCGCATCGCGCCGACCGCCTTTTCGACGGCCACGCCACTGGCTTCGGCATCGCGGGCCGACTGGCGCGCCATCTTCTCGGTCTGCGCGGCGTTATCGGCATTCTGGCGGATGTTGGCGGCCATTTCCTCCATCGACGCGGAGGCCTGTTCGGTCGCGGCGGCCTGTTCGGTGGCGCCCTGCGAGACCTGTTCCGAACTTGCCGACAGTTCCTGGCTGCCGGAGGAGACGCTGTCGGCCGCGCTATTGGTCTTGCCGACCACGTCGCGCAGGCGATCGACCATGCGCACCAGCGACTTCCCAAGCCGGTCGGCGTCGGACAGCGGGCGATGCGTGACGGTCAGATCGCCATCGGCGATCTTGTCGGCGAGCGTGGCGGAAACGCGCAGATTGCCGGTCATGCGATTGACCGTGTCGACCAGATCCTTGATCTCGTCGTTGGTCGAGACTTGCACCTCCTGGTCGAGATCGCCGATCGCGACGGCATCCAGTGCAGCACGCGCCTTGCCCAGCCCGATAGATACCGACCGTGCGATCCACACGGCGGCGGTGATGCCGATCAGCATCGCGGCGATCACCAGCCCGATGAACAGCGCGCGCGCTGCGGCATAGGTTTCGTCGCCCAGCGTACTTGCCGCATTCCCGCCCGCGACGTTCAGCTTGACGAGCTTCAGCAAGTCGTTGGACAGATCGTCATACAGCGGCTGGCTCTCGGTCATCGCCTTGGCCGCCTCGGCATTCTTGTTCTGCCGCGACAAGGCCAGGATCGTCTCCGCAACCCGTTCATAGCGGCCGTATTTTTCGGCAAACTGCTCGTAGATGCGGCGTTCTTCGTCAGACGAAATCAGCTTTTCATAGCGGCCGCGCAGCTCCTTGATGCTGCTGCGCAGCGCGTCCATCTCGCCCTCGGCCTTGCGCATGGCGGCGTCTTCGGTGGTGGCGATATGTGAATATTGCGCGACGCGCAGGTCGGATGTTGCCGTGTTGAGCCGGTGGACGGCATCGATGCTCGGCATCCAATTGCTCGCCATCTCGGTCGATTGGTCGTTGATCGACGCCATTTTGGCGACGCCGACCCCGCCCAGAATGGCAGTGAGCAGCAGGAGAGTGGCAAATGCCCCGCTCAGCTTGGCCTTGATCGTCGCACGCATCGTATCGTCCTTTTCCGTCGGCGTCCTCCGACGCGACATTCCGTATGTTCTGTTAGAGTTCGGGCTGCCGCTCGGGCCTCGTCGGGACGCGACAGCTCCACGCCGCGACGATCATTTCTCGAACACCGACAGCGGGTCGGCAATCTTGCCCCCCAGCAGCGGATTGAAGATCGCAATGATGTTCGGCAGTATCACCACACCACTCCCCCGCCGCACCATCGCGCGCAGATAATCGCGCCGCCAGCGCAGTCCCACTGCAGGCGGGGCCTCGCTCGCGTCGCGGTACAGCGTGGCGACCTCGTGCACCTTGTCGGTCCGGATTCCGACCTGGAACGGCCCATTGTCGGTCGCCAGTTCGATGACGACGATCCGGCTGTCCATCGTCGGGTTGGTCCGGGGAAGCCCGAAGGCAAGCCGCAAATCGGCGATCGGGATGATCTTGCCGCGGAAGTTTACGACACTGCCGACCAGCGCGTTGGCGCCAGGCACTGCGGTTTCGGGCAGCAGGTCGAGAATCTCGCGGACCAGCACCGCTTCGACCGCAAAGGTTTCCGATTGCAGGTCGAAGGTCAGGACTTCGAGTTCGCCCTCCGGGCTCCATTCGATGTGTGTGAGATCGTCCATCTTATGCAGCGGCGCGCAGCCGCTCCTCCCGGTGCTGGCCAAGCGCGACCAGTTGCGCGACATCGAGGATCAGCGCGACGTTGCCGTCGCCGAGGATCGTCGCGCCGGCAAAGATCGTGACATCGCCGTGGACCGGCGACATCGGCTTGATGACGGTCTGGTGGCTGCCGATGATCTGATCGACCACCAGCCCGACGCGATCCGATCCGGTCGAGATGATGACGATCTTCTGATGCGGATCGGGCGGCGTCTGCGTATCGAAAATTTCGCGCAGGCGCATGAAGGGGACGAGGCGCTCGCGCAGCGTGATCAGGCTGCGACCGCGGGAGCGCACATCCTCCTCGAGGCTAAGCTCGATGCATTCCTCGACCGCAGACAGCGGGATGACGTAGCGCGCCGTTCCCACGCGGATGAGCAGCCCGTCGATGATCGCCAGCGTGAGCGGTATGCGCAGCGAGATGGTCGAGCCCTGTCCCGGTACGATCGTCACGTCGATCGTGCCGCGCAGGCTCTCGATCGTGCGCTTGACCACGTCCATGCCGACGCCGCGGCCCGACAGGTTGGTGACCTGTTCGGCGGTCGAGAAGCCGGGGTGGAAGATCAATTGGAGCACTTCATGCTCGGTCGCGACCTGACCCGGCTGCAGCAGGCCCTGCGCTTCGGCCTTGGCGCGGACGCGCTCGCGATCGATCCCGCGGCCATCGTCGCGAATGGCAATGATGACTTCGCCACCGGCTTGCTTGGCCGACAACAGGACCTGGCCCGTCGCCGGTTTCCCGGCGGCAACGCGATCGTCGGCGGTTTCCAGGCCGTGATCGCACGAGTTGCGGATCAGGTGGACCATCGGATCGGCCAGTCGCTCCATCACGGTCTTGTCGACTTCGGTCGTTTCGCCCTCGGTGACCAGTTCGATCGCCTTGCCGGTATCGCGCGCCAGATCGTGGACCAGCCGGCGGAAGCGCCCGAACAGCGTGGCGACCGGGACCATGCGCAGCACCATCATCGTGTCGCGCAATTCGCCCGCAAGCCGCTCGATCTCCTCGGAAATCGAATGCAGGATCTGGTTTGCGGCACCCGATCCGCCCTGCGCAAGTTGCGAAAGGCGGCTTTGCACGATCACCAGTTCGCCGACGCGGTCCATCAACAGGTCAAGACGTTCGGCCGGTACGCGGACGGTCTCACTGGCCCTGGGCAGTATCTTGGCGGCTTCGTCGGCAGCAGGGGTGGGGGCAGCGACTGCGGTCGCGCGAGGGGCGCTTTCGGTTGGAGTGGCGGGCCCGGTCGCTTCGTCAGACGGTGGTGCTTCGCCTTCCGCGATTTCGAGCTCCATGTCGTCCATCACGAAGATGAACACGTCGTCGATATCGTTCCGGCTGATGTCGCCGCGCAACGTGACGTCCCAGCCGAAGTGGCATTCGGTCGGATCGAGGTCACCGATCGGCGGGATGCGGTCGGTCAGCGCAACGATCCGGCTCTCGCCCAACGCGCGCAGCTCGTCGAGCAGCATAAGGGGGTTGCTGCCGTTCGCCATCGCGTCGAGCGGCAATCGGAAGGTCAGGCGCCACACCCGTTCGCTGGGTTTCGCGGGGTCGGCGACAGGCGACGCGCCGTCCATCGCCGCGTGTAGCCGCTCGATGATTGCGGCCCCGGCAGGGGCGGAGGCACCGGTCGTATCGTCGAGCAGCGCGCGCATATGGTCCTGCGCCGCCAGAATGACCGCGACGAGCTCGGCCGTCGCCGGGGCCAGGCGTTTACGCACCCGGTCGAACGCGGATTCGCAATGATGGGTGAAGCCGGCCAGCGCATCAAAGCCGAACATCGCCCCCGAGCCCTTCAGCGTGTGCAGCCCGCGGAAGATCGAATCGATCAGATCGTAATCGTCGAGCCGGTGGCCGAGATCGAGCAGCCCTTGCTCGATCTGGTCGAGCAATTCGCCCGCTTCGATGCGAAATGCGGCGGTAGGGTCAGCCTGACTCATCGTCCGAGGACCTTGCGCGAGACCTTCACCAATTGTTCGGCCACGAAGGGCTTCACCAGCCAGCCGGTCGCGCCCGCGGCCTTGGCCTGCTGCTTGATCGAATCATCGGATTCGGTGGTCAGGAAGATGATCGGCGTGCCGCATTGCGCAGGGTTCTTGCGCAACTCACGGATCATGGTGAGCCCGTCCATCCGGGGCATGTTGAGATCGGTGATGATCAGGTCGAATTTGGCGGCGTTCGCCTTGTTCAGCCCGTCGACCCCGTCCTCGGCCTCGGTAACGGCATAGCCTGCACCGGTCAGCGCGATGCGGATGGCCATGCGCATACTGCCCGAATCATCGACTGTCAGGATCGAGGCGCTCATTGCGGGGAAGCTCCGTCGAACCAGAAATCAAGATCGTCCTGCGCGGGCGCATCGAGCATTCCCGCACGCCACAGCAGCGCCTTCACAACGTCCGTTGCCGGGCGCGCGAGCCGGATCGCCTTGTCGGTGCGATGGGCATGGTCGCGGGCAGCACAGACGATTTGCAGAAAGCTGAGATCGACTTCGTTGAGTGCATCAAGGTTCAGCGTGACCGAGTCATGCTGATCCAAGGTCTGCACCAAAGTCTCGGCGAACATCGCCGCCGATGAAACCATCACCGAATTGGGCACTTCTAAGACTTGGGCCATCGCTGCCTCGTTCCTGTTCGACCGACCTGATCCTTGCCCGGCGTGGGTTGGTCGATCCCATCCTCTGACAAGCCTCGTCCCAATGTAGCGGGCTCGCGGGGCGGAGCGTGCAAACGGGGTAGAATTTTTGAAATGGCGGTGCGCGGTGCGGTCCGGATGCGGCGTGGCGGATGCCCTCGAAACTGTGCCATCGGCCCGCCATTTCTCGAAGTGAAAGAAAATTGCAAAAAAGGGTTTGACCGAATCGGGCGGTGGACCTAGAGGGGTTTCACCGCAGCGACGGACCGGACGGTTCGCTTCTGTAGTCACCAAATAGCCAGGCGCCAGGGTCGCTCTCCAAAAGAGGGTTTACCAAGGCGTCGGTCTTTT
>JAIXZV010000211.1 GCA_027489365.1 Sphingomonadales bacterium | reverse complement strand
GGTAGTGCGAGAACGCGCGGTTGGCTTCGGCCATGCGGTGCGTATCTTCGCGCTTCTTCACCGCGTTGCCGCGGTTGTTGGCGGCGTCCATAAGCTCGCCCGAGAGGCGTGCAGACATGGTGTTCTCCGACCGCGCACGCGCAGCGGCGATCAGCCAGCGGATCGCCAGCGCCTGGGCACGCTCGGGGCGCACTTCGACCGGGACCTGATAGGTCGCACCACCGACACGGCGGCTGCGGACTTCGATGCCGGGCTTCACGTTGGTCAGCGCGTCATGGAACACCGCGACGGGGTCCTTCTTCGCACGCTGCTCGACGGTTTCCATCGCGCCGTACACGATCAGTTCCGCGACGGACTTCTTGCCGTCAAGCATCACCGAATTCATGAACTTCGAGAGGACCTCATCACCGTACTTGGGATCGGGGAGGATGATACGCTTTTCTGGGCGACGACGACGTGCCATTTCAAATTCCTTTGTTCTTCAGCTGATCCGAAACGCGTTCGGGGCTTACTCTGGCTAATTACTTAGGACGCTTGGCGCCGTACTTCGACCGCGACTGGCGACGGTCCTTGACACCCTGCGTATCGAGCACGCCGCGCAGAACGTGGTAGCGCACACCGGGAAGATCGCGAACGCGACCGCCGCGGATCAGCACGACCGAGTGCTCCTGCAGGTTGTGACCCTCACCCGGGATGTAGCTGATGACTTCGCGGCTGTTGGTCAGGCGGACCTTGGCCACCTTGCGCAGTGCGGAGTTCGGCTTCTTCGGGGTCGTCGTGTAGACGCGGGTGCAAACGCCGCGCTTCTGCGGGTTCGCTTCCATCGCAGGGCCCTTGTTCTTGGCCTTCTGCTGTTCGCGGCCCTTGCGGACCAGCTGGTTGATCGTCGGCATGAATCTCTTCACCTTGAGAAATTGGTTACTTTGCTGGAGCCGAAAGCTCGAAATACAAAAGGGACCGAAAGAGGCGCAGTGCCTCCCGGACCCTGGAATGCATCCAGCAATGTTCAGGCACTCATCCGGAAGCGAACTCCCGATCGAGCGGGTGTGCGCATACAGTGCGACTCGGACAAGGTCAACCAGCGGGTGACATGCCTTACCCGCGCCGCTAGGTGACAGCGATGACATACGATCTGCTCATCGTCGGCGGCGGCATCAACGGTTGCGCGATCGCGCGCGAAGCCGCGCTGCTGGGCCTGAAAGTCCTGCTCGTCGAGCGCGATGATCTTGCGGCACACACCTCCTCCGCCTCGACCAAGCTGATCCACGGCGGCTTGCGCTATCTCGAATATTACGACTTCAAGCTGGTCGCCGAGGCACTTCGCGAACGCGAGCGCCTGGTGAAGGCAGCGCCACACATCATCCACCCGCTGCGATTCGTCCTGCCGCATGAAAATGCGGTGCGGCCGTGGTGGATGCTGCGGATCGGCCTTTATCTGTACGATTTCCTCGGCGGCAAAATGTCCCTCCCCCGCTCGCGGGGCTTACGCAAGAGCGACACGGCGTACAGCGCGCCGCTGAAAGGCGGATCGCGCGGCTTCGTCTATTCCGATGCGTTCGTGGACGATTCGCGCCTGACCGTGCTCAACGCGGTCGATGCCGCGCTCAACGGTGCCGAAATCGTCGTTGGCACCGCGCTAGAATCGGCGCGGCGCGAGGGCGAGGTCTGGCGCGCGACTCTATCCGACGGGCGCCACGTCACCGCGCGCGCGATGGTCAATGCCGCCGGCCCGTGGGTTCATCAATTGCTCGGCAAACTCGGCGTCAATGCAGCCTCGGGCGTGCGACTGGTCAAGGGCAGCCACATCGTCGTGCCCAAGCTGTTTGAGGGCGATCATGCCTATATCCTGCAGCAACCCGACCGGCGCATCGTGTTCGCGATACCCTATCAGGGTGCCTTCACCGAGATCGGCACGACCGACGTGCCCGTAGACGCGCCCGAAGACGCGCAGATCGACGCCGACGAAATCGCCTATCTCTGCGAAGCGGTGAACCGCCACTTCATCACGCAGATCAGCCCCGCCGACGTCACCTCGACCTGGTCCGGCGTGCGACCGCTCTATGACGATGGCGCGAGCGAGGCCAAGGCAGTCACGCGCGACTATGTGCTCGAGCTCGACACCAACGGCCCCACTCTGCTGTCAGTTTTTGGCGGCAAGATCACGACGGCGCGCCATCTCGCCGAAGAAGCGCTGGAAAAGCTCGCCGGTCCGATGGGCTTCACCGCGCATCCCGTCACCCGCGCCCGCGTCTTTCCGGGCGGCGCGATCGCCGACGTCACCAGCTTCATCGCCCACGTCCGCGCGACATGGCCCTTCCTGGGCGATGCACGCTCCGAACGCATGGCGCACGCTTATGGCACGATGCTCGCCGAGATGCTGGAGGGCGTCGATAGCGAAGCCGCGATGGGCGCGGATCTCGGCGGCGGCCTCACCGAGGTCGAGGCCCGCTGGCTGCGCACGCGCGAATGGGCGCGCACGCCAGCCGACGTGCTCGAACGCCGCAGCAAGCTCGGGCTGCACCTCTCGGCCGCCGAACAAGCGCTCTTCGCGGAGCGCTGGGCGGCCCTCGTATGATTCACGTCGCCGCGCTCTATCGCTTCGCGCGCTTCCCCGATCCCGCGGCGCTCCGCCAGCCGCTGCTCGACCTGTGTGCAGCAAACGGCGTGAAAGGCACGCTCCTGCTCGCCCGCGAAGGCATTAACGGTACGATCGCCGGTCCCGAGGACGGCATCGCCGCGGTCATCGCACACATCCGCACCCTGCCCGACTGCGCCGACATCGCGGTCAAATACAGTCATGCCGCAACCATGCCGTTCCACCGACTGAAGGTCCGGCTGAAGCGCGAGATCGTGACGATGGGCGAACCCGAGATCGATCCGCTCGGCGGCGTCGGCACCTATGTCGCCCCGGCCGACTGGAATGCGCTGATCGACGATCCCGACACCGTCGTGATCGACACGCGTAACGCCTATGAAGTGAAGGTCGGCAGCTTCGCCGGCGCGATCGACCCGCAGACTGCGGCGTTCAGCGATTTCCCCGCCTGGGCCCGCGCCAACCGCGCCGCGCTGGAGGGCAAGAAGGTCGCGATGTTCTGCACCGGCGGCATCCGCTGCGAGAAATCGACCGCCTTCCTCAAGGCCGAGGGGTTGAGCGACGTCTTCCATCTCGAAGGCGGAATCCTGAAATATCTCGAAGAAGTGCCGCCCGAGCAAAGCCGCTGGCACGGCGAATGCTTCGTGTTCGACGAACGCGTCGCGGTCGGCCACGGCCTTGCCCCCGGCACGCACGAACTGTGTCGCGGCTGCAGGATGCCGGTCAGCCCGGAGGACCGCGCGTCGCCGCTATTCGAGGAAGGCGTCGCCTGCCCGGCCTGTGCCGCCACGAGCGACGCCACCAAGCGCGCC
>JAIXZV010000205.1 GCA_027489365.1 Sphingomonadales bacterium | reverse complement strand
TTCATCGATCAGCGGCTGATGGTCGCCGGCGCCGGTGGGTTGCTGTGGATGGGCATCGGCGCGTTCATCATGGCCAAAATGGTCAATTTCGAGATCTGATGCGATGACCAACGCCCCCACCGGACCCGTCATCCTCGGCGTCGACGTCTACACCGTCGCGACGCTGCTCGCCGGTGTTGCCGCGTTCATGGTGCTGATCGCGATCTACGCGGTTACCACTGCGCGCGACCCGATGACGAAGCGCGTCAAGGCGCTGAATGATCGCCGTGAACAGCTGAAGGCAGGCATCACCGCCTCGACCAAGCGCCGCGCCAAGCTCGTCACCAAGAACGAGACGACCGACCGGATCAAGGCGCTGCTGTCCAGCATGAAGGTGCTGCAGGACAGCCAGGTCAAGGCCGCGCAGATCAAGCTGATGCAAGCCGGTATCCGGTCGAAGGAATATGCCGTCGCGGTCATTTTCGGACGACTCGTCATTCCGCTGACCTGGGGCGTGTTCGTCCTCTACCTCGTCTACGGGACCGAGATGTTCGCCGATTGGACGCCGTTCAAGGCGTACGGCCTGGTCGCGGTGAACTTCATCCTGTCGTACAAGGCGCCCGATCTTTACCTCAGCAACAAGATCACCAAACGCAGCAAGGAAATCCAGAAAGGGTTGCCCGATGCGCTCGATCTGCTGGTGATCTGTGCCGAAGCGGGACTGACCGTCGATGCCGCGTTCAACCGCGTGGCGCGCGAATTGGGCAAGGCCTATCCCGAACTCGGCGACGAATTCACGCTGACCGCGATCGAACTCGGCTTCCTGTCGGAACGGCGCCAAGCGTTCGAGAATCTGGCGCAGCGCGTGAAGCTCGATGCAGTCAAAGGCGTCGTCACGACGATGGTGCAGACCGAAAAGTACGGTACGCCGCTGGCATCGGCGCTCCGCGTGCTGTCCGCCGAATTCCGCAACGAGCGCATGATGCGCGCTGAGGAAAAAGCCGCGCGCCTGCCCGCGATCATGACGATCCCGCTGATCCTGTTCATCCTGCCGACGCTGTTCGTCGTCATTTTGGGACCGGCCGCCTGCTCGATTTCGGATGCTTTCAAGAACGGCGTCTAAGCCCTTCTGGATGCTTGCCCCCGCGCGGCGTTGACGGCAGGATTGCAGTCGACCGAAACCGCAAGGGCGTGGCCATGCCGTTCACGACACTGGAACAGTTCGTTCTGTTGGGCACCGTGCTGATCGGCGGCTGGTTGCTCGGCTATGCCAGCGCGCCGAACGCAGCCAAGTGGAAGCGGCGGCTGCGCGCGCAGTCCGAGCGCTTCACCGCATTTCAGGCCGAGGCGAAAGACCGCCTCCGCGCCGCAAACCAGCGCGCCACCGACCTGCATAGCGATTTGGAGGCGGTGCGCGCCGATCATGCCGAGGCCGAGCGCACGATCACCGCGCTGCGTGCCGCCGCCGCTGCGGCACCGGCCGAAGCTTCCACCGAGGCGGAAGCCCCGCACAAGGGCTGGTTCGCGCGCGCCGACTAACCTGCGCGGCAGACCGTGGCGCGGCGGGCGCGGTCTAGCGCCGGGAAGGCCGCACGATCGGCGACCAGGATCCGCACCAGCGCAATGCCCCGCGCGCCGTGGACGCGGACCGCCTGATACCCCGCAGGCACCGCCTGCCCTTCCTTGGCGACGGCGACGCGGAACGGCTTGCCCTGCGCTTGCCCGCCATTGCGGACGAACACCGTATCGGTGTGCGAATCGAAGATCGACAGCGACCAATAGGGTGCCGCCACCGGCACCGCGTCAATCAGCAGCGGGCCCTTCGACACGTCATATGGGCAGGACGAATAGGCCAGATCGGGGCTGGGCCGGACGATCCGGCGGCTGCTCGCATCGGCGAGCGGGACGTGGCTGAAGCGACCGAAGCCGCCCTCCGACACACGCCGGATTGCCGCGCCCATCAGCACATCGGGCGTGAAGACCAACCCGGTATAGCAGGTCGCGCCCGCCACGATCAGGCCAAGCACAGCGGGTCCAGTCCAGCGCGCCATCAGCAGCCCTCCCGCATGATGCGTGGCAGGACATCCACGCTCGGATTACCCGCCCCGCCGTCGCTCGGGAGATACGTGCGCAGCGTCAGTTCGAGCCGTGGCACGCCACCACTCGGCAGCCAGGCGCCGGGCTGCTGCGTCGGGGCGAGCCGGATAGACCAGCCGCCACGCCCGCCGCTTTGAAAGGCGTTGCTCGCGACCGAGAAGCGGTTGGCCGGATTGGCGATGAGGTATCCGGCGGGATCATAGGCGGTCATGCTCCACCACGCCGCCGGGAGTTCCCCACCCAGGATCAAATAGCGGCAGCGCCCGTCGAGTAGAGCACCGGCACTATCGGTGGCCGCCGTATAATAGCGCGCCTCCTGCGCCGGGAGCGCGAGGAGGCCCTTCACCGCGACGACGGCGCGCGTGTACGGGTCGGCGCTGGCCGAGCCGAAGGTGCGCCCCGTCGCCCACGGGCCGATCAGCACATTGTTGCCGAGCGCGGCGTTCCGGACGAGATAGACCGTCCCGCCCAGCCCGACCGCCACCCCGGCGAGCGCGCCAATCAAATAGCGCGCCCAGGGTTTCATTTCCGCGCCGCCCCCGATGAAGCCAACGCCGCTTGCGCCGCCGCGAGCCGCGCGATCGGCACGCGGTAGGGCGAGGCGCTGACGTAATCGAGGCCAGCGCCCTCGCAGAAGGCGATGCTCGCCGGATCACCGCCATGCTCGCCGCAAATGCCGAGCTTGATCCCCGGGCGCGCCGCCCTGCCCCGCTCCGCCGCCAGCTCGATCAACTGGCCGACGCCCTCGACATCCAAACTGACGAACGGATCGCGCGCATAGATGCCGCGCTCGACATAGGTGGTCAGGAAGCGCGCGGCGTCGTCGCGGCTGACGCCGAGCGTGGTCTGCGTCAGATCGTTGGTGCCGAAGCTGAAGAACTCGCCAATCTCGGCGATTTCGCCCGCCATCAGGCAG
>JAIXZV010000414.1 GCA_027489365.1 Sphingomonadales bacterium | reverse complement strand
GCCCTCATACAGCGCATTGGCGGGCATCATCGGGAAGACGTACTCCGACACGAATTCCTCGCGCAGATCGTCGATGAAGATATGCTCGGGCTTTACGCCGGCCGCCTCGGCCTTCTTGCGCGCCGGTTCCAGCTCCTCGCCCTGGCCGAGATCGGCGGTGAAGGTGACGACCTCGCAATTATACGTCTGCTGGAGCCACTTCAGGATGACGGATGTGTCGAGCCCGCCCGAATAAGCGAGAACGACGCGGTTAATGGAATCGGTCATGGCGGGCAGCTCCGGGGACGTACAGGAAACGCGAGCGCGTCTAGGGCGCGAACGCCGCCTGCACAAGAATGATGCGCGCGCCGGGGCCGATCAGAACCGCGCGACCAGCGTCACCGGCAAGATATGGTCCATCCGGTCCTCTGCTCCCCGCCTGCGGATGTAGCGGTTCATATAGCCGATATCGGCGGTCAGCTTCGGCGCGATCGGCACGTTGAGACCAACGAAGTTGCGCACCTGATCGAACCCCGCCGCTTGCCCGAACGGGGTGGAATTGAACGCGACAAAGGTCTCGCTCGACAGCACGAATTGCGTGTTTTTCCGGTCGATCGGCGTGGCGTAGCGCAACATCTGGCGCAGCCGGTGCCCGGTCCCCACGCGCCCCTCGACCCAACGCTGTTCGAGCCGGGTGCGCGAGACCAACGTCCCGCCCGCAACCTTGCCCATGTTCCACATCGCCTGCTGCACCGCGCGATGCTCGTGCTGGGCGGCGCGGTTGGTCGGATGGCTGACGACATAGGTGTAGCCGCCCCACAGGCTGAGCTTCTTGGTCGCCTGCACGCCGACCAGCGGGCGGATCAGCACGGTCGGCGAATCGGTGCCGCGATCGCTCGCGCGCAGCGACCCGTCGACCCAGCCGAGCAGTTTCCCCGACACCGGGGCCGTGACCCAGAACGACCCCCACACCTCGCCGTCCTGCTCCTGTGCGGAGGCGGCGGTGGGAAAGACAGCTAGCAGCGCAAGCGCGCATCCCGCACGTGCGATCGAAATCTTCATGCTTGCCACTCTCTTCGCCTCCGTCCGTACCACATCCAAATCCGCACGACCGACACGGCGCATTCTTTTCTTCATAGCGGCATGATCGGCAGAAGACATGCTGGCGTTGATTTTCCCTGCCGCAATCGCGACGTTCGTACGCAACTCCGTGCCCCATCGACGCTGCAAGCGAGGAGCGAAGCGATGACCGAGAACAAGACCAAGCCGACGCAGATCACGGTCGAGGACTTTCTCGCAAAGGTCACGCCCGAACGCCGCGCCGTCGATGCGCGCGTGGTGATCGCGCTGATGGCGCGCCTCTCGGGTGAAGCGCCCACCATGTGGGGCCCGTCGATCATTGGTTTCGGCCGCTATCGTTATACCTACGACTCGGGCCGCAGCGGGGAGATGGCGCGGCTGTGCTTCTCCCCGCGCAAGCCGCATCTGGTGTTCTACGGTCTGCGCGAGGGGGCAAACCACGAAACGCTTTTGCAGCAGTTGGGCAAGTTCAAGAGCGAGGGCGGCTGCATCTATGTCAAGACGCTCGACGATGTGGATAGGGACGTGCTTGAAGCGCTGCTTGCCGATGCGCTCGCCGCGAACCGTGCCGCCTATCCCTGAGCGCGCATCGCCCGCTCACCCTCGATCATATAATCGCGCGTGATCGGCAGAACGTGGCGGTTCTTGGCGAATTGCACCTGATAATTGACCATCCCGCCGAAATGGAACGCCGCGCCTGCGCCCGCCAGATAGAATTGCCACATGCGGTAGAAGGGCTCGTCATACAGAGCGATGATCTGATCGCGCGCCGCCACCACGCGATCGTACCACGCATCGAGCGTGTAGCCGTAATGCAGCCGCAGCACTTCGACGTCGGTGACCATGAAGCGCAGGCTTTCATTGGCCGCGATGATCTCCGACAGCGCGGGATTATACCCGCCCGGGAAAATCCACTTGGTGGTCCATTTGTCGGTCACGCCCGGCCCGCCTGCGCGCCCGATCGTGTGGAGCAGCATCACGCCGTCATCGTTCAGCAAATCGCGGCATTGCCGGAAGAAGGTCGTGTAATGCGCTGGCCCGACATGTTCGAACATGCCGACCGAGACGATCCGGTCGAACTTGCCGGTGACGTGGCGGTAATCGATCAGTTCGAACTTCACCTTGTCCGCAACGCCCGCCGCCAATGCGCGTTCGCGCGCGACCTTCAATTGCTCCTCCGACAGCGTGACGCCGAGCACTTCGGCCCCGGTATGCTGGTGCAGGTAGAGCGCCATCCCGCCCCAGCCGCAGCCGATATCGAGCACGGTCATGCCGGGCTTCAGCGCCAGTTTCGCGGCGATATGCGCCTTCTTGTCGCTCTGCGCCTGCTCCAGCGTGTTGGCGGGATCGGTATAATAAGCGCAGCTATATTGCCGGTCGGCATCGAGGAAGAGGTCGTAAAGCCGGTCGGAGAGGTCGTAATGGTGCGCGACGTTGCGCTTCGATCGGCGCGCCATGTTGATCCGGCCGATGCGGTGCGTGACCGATTGCACCGCGCGACGCGAGGGCGATGCGGCGAGGCCGTTATTGCCCGCCTCCCACGGATCGTTCATCGTCAGCAACCGGACGAGATCGCGTACGTCGCCGCGTTCGACCACCAGCCGCCCGTTCATATAGGCCTCGCCCGCGCCGAGGCCGGGGTCGCGCAGGATCGCGGCGGCGGCGCCTGAATCGGTGAAACGGATCGTAACGTCGGGATAGCCCGGCGTCGGCGTGCCGAAGTTCATCGTCTTGCCATCGGCATGGTGAACGGTGAGCGTGCCATGCGTGACGCGGCGGGAAAGGAACAGATCGATCAAGGCCATAGCCTTGTTCCCCTAAAGTCGCGGTGCGGGTGCGGCAATGCCTTCAATCGTTTCCGCGGCGACGGGGACGGAAATCAGATGCCCGCATACCAATCGTAATCGATCGCATCTTCCCAATAGCCGCCCTTGCCCTTGCCGATCCCGGCGAGCGAGGCGACCGCATCGATCTGCATCACATATTTGGCGTTCTTATAGCCAAGCTGGCGTTCGACGCGCAGCCGGATCGGCGCGCCGTGGCCGACGCTCAACATCGCATCGTTCATCGCCCAGGCGAGGATCGTCTGCGGGTGGAAGGCGTCGACCAGGTCGATCGATTCGTAATAATTGTGGCCCGAATAGAGATCGGCGCAGGTGAACACGATGTAGCGCGCGGTGCTGCGCACGTCCGCTGCCTTCAGAATCGTGCCGAGCATCGGCCCGTGCCACTTGCCGATCGCACTCCAGCCCTCGACGCAATCGTGCCGCGTGATTTGCGTCCGCGCGGGCATCGCCAGCAATTGCTGGTACGAGATGTCGAGCGGTCGGTTGACCAGCCCGCCGACCTTCAACCGCCAGTTGGCGAATTTCTCCGCGACCATCGCGTTGTAGGTGGGCGTATTCGGATTGCGCGTCCCGTTGACGCGGAAGATCGGCGACATCTGATCGGGGCGATATTCCTTGGCGAGCGCATCGCGGTGGGTGAGCGCGCGCGCCAGGCGATAATTGAGCGTCTCGCCGGAAAAGACGAGCTCGCGGCCCAGCGGATTGGCGACGAATTTCTCGCATCCCGAAAGCAACGCGCCCGCGCCGAGCGCACCGGTGGTGAGCAGCGCCCGCCGCGTGATGATGCCGCTCATGCTCCATGCTCCTGCGCACTGTGATCGGCTGGCACCGTCCACCAACCGGTGATCATCGCTTTCACCTCACCGAATGCGCCCGCGAGGATAACCAGCGCCACATGCACGATGATGAAGATCACCAGCCCCGATGCGGCGAGGAAATGCACCGACCGCGCCGACGCGCGCCCGCCGACGACATCGAGCACCCACGGCCACGCCGCCGCCATCGTCGGCGACAGCGCCAGACCCGACACGATCATCGCCGGGATCAGCACGAAGATCGCGGTGACGTACGCCAGCTTCTGGAAGATG
Source organism: Sphingomonadales bacterium (assembly GCA_027489365.1). Classification (GTDB taxonomy): domain Bacteria; phylum Pseudomonadota; class Alphaproteobacteria; order Sphingomonadales; family Sphingomonadaceae; genus Sphingomonas. The sequence continues at coordinate 9,649 of JAIXZV010000414.1, read as the reverse complement.
TTGCGCGCATTGGGGTTTTTGGGATCGTGGAAGCGCAGCGCAGCGTGCTCCTTGGCATCGAACCACAGATGCGCGGGGGCCAGCTCCTTCAGGCGGATCCGCAGATCCTTCTGGAAATGCTTGTTGAGCAAGCTCGACACCATGAAGAACAGCAGCCCGAATGCGAATACGAGCGCGAAGGTCAAATGCCAACGCCGCGCGAGCGCGAGGTTATAGCCCGCCGGGATCGTGAGATACGACGGCGCGCGCGGCGGATTGAACCACGGATGATCGGGGTTCGCGCCATAGTCGCCCCAATAGAGATGCGGATGCGCGTTGAGGATCGTCAGCCCGCTGCCGATCATAATGAAGATCGTCACGACATTAACCCAATGCCAGATCCGCGTGGTCAGCCGGTGGCGGTAGAGCGCCGTGCCGGGCGGCGGAACCGCTGCGGGCTCTGCGGGTTCGGGCGATGGGGTGCGGGTTGCTTCGGTCATGCAGGTCCCTATTCGGCCGAGATCGGGCTGAGGTTACGCTTGCGGGCCGGTGTAGGCCAATCGCCTGTTCACGACACCGCCAAATCATCGACAGGAACCGTTCCGGGATGCCACAGCACCATTTCTACGAGCCGCGCGACGGCCATAAGGACGTCCCCGGCCTCGCGCATGATCCGCTCAATGCGATCATCGCGCCGCGCCCGATCGGCTGGATCAGCACGCTGTCGGCGACGGGCGTGCGCAATCTCGCGCCATACAGCTTTTTTCAACTGTTCAATTACCGCCCTCCGATCATCGGTTTCGCCTCGATCGGGTGGAAGGACAGCGCCGCCAACATCACCGCGACGGGGGACTTCGTGTGGAACCTCGCCACGCGCGATCTGGCCGAGGCGATGAACGTGAGTTCGGCGACGGTCGATCCCGACACCGACGAATTCGCGCTCGCCGCGCTGGAAACCGCCGCGTCCAAGCTTGTCGCACCGCCACGCGTCGCCGCCAGCCCGGTCGCGTTCGAATGCCGCCATACGCAGACGCTGCAATTGACCGATCTGGCGGGGAGCGAGCTGACGACGTGGTTGATCCTCGGCGAAGTGGTCGGCATCCACATCGCGCCCGAGCTGATCGTAGACGGCAGCTACCGCACCGCCGCCGCCCACCCGATCCTGCGCGGCGGCGGGCCGGGTGATTATTTCGAGATTCGCGACGATGCGCTGTTCCAGATGCTACGGCCGGGGTGACATCCGCGAAGCGGCAACAATCTCCCTCCTCTTCGCGTCCTTCTTCCCTTCGCGATCTTCGCGTGAAATTCGACCGATGGCGCTTGGCGCACCCTCGAAAGAAAAGGGGTTCACGCGAAGATCGCGAAGGAAAGAAGGACGCGAAGGCGCGAGCACCCGAGGGTTGGGCAGTCTTTCGCTTCGCAGGCGTGACGAATTTTACCGCGTCGGCACCGGCTCCGCGCCCGAATAATCGTAGAAACCGCGCCCGGTCTTGCGGCCGAACCAGCCCGCCTCGACATATTTCACCAGCAGCGGCGCAGGCCGGAACTTCGGATCGCCCGTCCCTTCGAACAGCACGCGCGTAATCTCCAGGCAGGTGTCCAGCCCGATGAAATCGGCGAGCGTCAGCGGGCCCATCGGGTGGTTGAGGCCAAGCTGGCAGCCGAGATCGATATCGCGCACGCTCGCCACGCCCTCGCCCAGCGCAAAGCACGCTTCGTTGAGCATCGGCATCAGCACGCGGTTGACGATGAAGCCCGGCGCGTCGTTCGCGCGCACCACTTGCTTGCCGAGCGTGCCGACATAGGCCTCGACCGCGTCGACCGTCGCATCGCTGGTGGCGAGGCCGCGGATCAGCTCCACCAAGCCCATCACCGGCACCGGATTGAAGAAATGCACGCCCATGAAGCGCGCCGGATCGGGCGCGGCCTGCGCAAGCCGCGTGATCGGGATCGACGAGGTGTTGCTCGCCAAAATCGCGGTGTCCGACAGCACCTTGCCGACCTCACCGAAGATTGCGCGCTTGATCTGTTCGCGCTCGGTCGCGGCTTCGATCACGAGGAACGCCGGGGCCATATCGGCAACGCTTTCGATCGGCTCGATCAGCGCGAGTGCGGCATCGCGCGCCTCGGCAGTAATCTTTTCCTTGGTCACCGCGCGGTCGAGTTGCTTGGCGATTCCCGCCTTGCCCGCTTCGGCACGCTCGCGTGAGGTGTCGGACAGCAGCACATGATAGCCGGCCTGTGCCGAAACCTGGGCGATGCCCGCCCCCATCTGGCCTGCGCCGATCACGCCGATGCTCTTCATGCTACCGTTTCCCTTCGTGAAAGATGCGCGCTCCCTCGCATTTCACTCGGGCGATGTCATCCCCGGGGCGTCCGTGGTTAACCGATTGAATACCAAATCGGGTTTAAGCCGAGCGCATAGCGTTCCACCGAACGCGCGCAGCGCAGGGGCAAGTATCACTCCATGTTTCCCATTATAGGCCTTGTCGTCCTGCTGGTGATGATCTTCGGTGGTTTTGCGATCATCGGCGGCGCGCTCGGCCCCGTGATGGAAGCGATTCCGCACGAAATGCTGATCATCGGCGGCGCTGCGGTCGGCGCGCTGATCATCGGCAATTCGATGAAGGAGCTGAAGGCGCTCGGCGGCGGCGTGATGAAGGTCTTCAAGGGGCCGAAATACAAGAAGCAGGATTATCTCGACGTCATCTTCCTGGTGTCGAAGCTGATGAAGATGCTGCGCACCGAGGGCCCGATCGCGCTGGAACCGCATGTCGAGGACCCGAAATCGTCCGCCGTCTTCGCCGAATATCCGCGCCTGCTGTCGGATCACACCCTCACCAATTTGATCGCCGACACACTGCGCCTGGTCGTCGTGTCGTCGGGCACGCTCGACGTCCATGCGGTCGAGGACGTGATGGATAACATGATCAAGACGCATCATCACGAAGTCGAAGGACCGCACGGGACGATTTCGTCGCTCGCCGATGCCCTTCCGGCGCTCGGTATCGTCGCCGCCGTGCTCGGCGTGGTGAAGACGATGGGATCGATCGACAAGCCGCCGGCGATTCTCGGCGCGATGATCGGGTCGGCGCTGGTCGGCACCTTCATGGGCGTGCTGCTGGCCTACGGCATCGTCGCGCCGCTGGCGAACCGGCTGAAGCAGGTGATCGAGGCCGATGCGGCGATCTATCACGTGGTCAAGCAGATCATCATCGCCTCGCTCCACGGCCACCCGCAGCCGCTGGTGATCGAAGCGGCCCGCTCGGGCATCGCGCATTCGAACCAGCCGGGCTTCGCCGAAGTGTTCGACGGACTGCGGGGGCGGTAATGGTCACGCGGAGACGCGGAGACGCGGAGAAGGGAAGAAGGTTGGTTCGCGCAGAGGCGCAGAGGCGCAGAGAAGGATTCGCGCGTCAGCGCGCTCTTACATTTCCGGGGCTGGTTATGACCGGCCGCTCGCGCGGCTGGGCACACCCCCTCCGCGCCTCTGCGCCTCTGCGCGAACAAAACCTTCTCCGCGTCTCTGCGTCTCCGCGTGACCCTCTTTCCGTGGACGCCCGCTAATGGCCGCAGCGCGCGCACCGCACGGCACCAATGTGCCGCCTAAGATCATCTACAAAAAGGTCTATATCGAAGGCCATGGCGGCCATCACGGCGGCGCGTGGAAGGTCGCCTATGCCGATTTCGTGACGGCGATGATGGCGTTCTTCCTGCTGATGTGGCTGCTCGGCGCGACCAATGAGAAGCAGCGCAAGGCGCTCGCCGATTATTTCTCGCCGACGCTGATCGAGCTAAAACAGAACAGCGCTGGCTCGAACGGCCTTTTCGGCGGATCGTCGATCACCGACAAGGACAATTATGCGCACCGCGCGAGCCAGAGCGGCACGCGATCGATGACGGTTCCGGTCGAAGCGACCGGTGGCGATCAAGTCGGCACCGGGCAGAAGGGCACGCTCAAGGACAAGGCGGCATTGTCTGCCGAAGACCGCAAGAATTTCGAGGCGATGAAGCGCACGGTCGATTCGGCGATGGCCGCCAGCCCCAACCTGTCGAAGCTGTCCAAGCACGTCCGCTTCGTGCGCACGCCCGACGGCCTGCGCATCGATCTGCTCGACGATGCCGATTATTCGATGTTCGATCTCGGCACGACGCAGCTCGAGGGCCGCGCCTCGTCGCTGATCGGGCTGATCGCGCAGACGATCAAGGGCACCAGCAACCCGATCATGATTCGCGGCCATACTGATAGTTTGGGCTATGGCGATCCGCTCGCGATGAACAATTGGATGCTGTCGAGCGCCCGCGCCGAGGCGACGCGGCGGCGACTGGCGGCGGGCGGGATTGGCGAGACGCGCTTCAACCGGATCGAGGGCGTTGCCGACCGCGAGCCGATGATCAAGGACAACCCGACCGACCCGCGCAACCGCCGCGTCGCGATCACCTTGCTGTACCGCGCCACCGCTTTCGGCCAGTGACGGCCGCTCTACGCCTCCCCGGTTGGGCGATACCGGGGGCGGTTCAGGCGGTGCTGGGCGGTCTTTTGCTCTATGGCCTGATCGGCATTCCCGATCTTGCCGCGCGCTGGGGCGGGTCGGCGGGCAGCGTCGTGGCGGTGATCGGCTGGATCGCGCTTGCCGCGCTCGGCTTCGGCTTGTTGCGCGATAGGCCGCGTCGCCGGAGCTTCGCCTTGCTGGCAGTGTTGTTGATGGGTGTGCGCATCGCCTTTGCGTTGCTGGCGGTGTGGCGGACCTCGACCGGTGACCCCAACGCCTATCTCAACCTCGCCAAAGGGCTGCTCGCGGGACAGGGTCTCGTTATCTACGACCCCTTCTTCGGCAGCGCGTGGCGGGCTTTGTTTCCGCCGCTCTACCCGTTGCTGCTTGCCGGGTGGGGGGCGCTGTTCGGCTTTTCGACGCCGTCGGTGCTCGCGTTCGGCACGCTGACCGACTCGGCAGCGGCGGGCGCCATCGTCCTGCTCGGCACGCAGCTTGGCAGCGCAGTGGCCGGGCGGCGCGCGGCGTGGCTGTATCTCCTCTGGCCGTCGGTGCTGTTTTCGGCGCCGCTCGCGCAGAAGGAATCGCTGTGCGCGCTGCTGGTGCTTGCCCTTGCGCTGGTGTGGCTGCGGCGTCCGAGCGGCTGGCGGGGGGCGTTTGCGCTTGGCGTGCCCGCAGGACTGCTGGCGTTGACGCAGCCGGGTGAGGCCCCGCTGGCGGCGCTGTTCGGGCTGGTACTGGTCCGCCAGATCGGACTGTGGGCGGTCTTGGCGACGGGGCTGCGCGGGGCGATCATCGCCGCGATCGTGATGCTGCCGTGGTGGATCCGCAACTGGCTGCTGTTCAACGCCTTCGTGCCGCTGACCACGGCGAGCGGTGCCAGCCTGTGGATCGGCAACAATCCCGAGGCCACGGGCAATTGGGAGCCGCCGCCGCCCGAACTGAAGGGTCTCCCGGAACTCGCTTATGGCCGCCGCATTCAGGCGATCGCGCTCGATTGGATGCGTACCCATCCCGCAGACTTCGTGCGCCTGTCCGTCGCCAAGTTCGTGCGGGCATGCGGCATCTCCGAATTCGGCGTCAACCGGCTGGTCGCGATGGGGCCGCCGTTCCCGCGAATGCTGGCGGCGGCGCTGTGGCCGCTTGCGCACGGATCGCATCTGCTGCTGCTCGGCGGCGCGGCGCTGCGGCTCGGGCGCGTTCCCGCGACGCTCGTGCTGCTGATCGCAGCGTGCGGGCTGCAATTGCTGCTGTTCGGCATCTGGTTCGAATTTGGCGAGCGGCACCGCGAATTCGTCACGCCGTTTCTGCTGCTCGCCTTATGCTGGACCTTCGAGCCGGTTGAGAAAGCCGCGCCGACGCCCTAGCTATGACGTTGTGAAGAACGCCGTCACCGCCCGCATCGCCGACGGCGTCTCTGCCATCCCCGCAGCGGACTGGGATGCCTGCGCCGGCAGCGCCAATCCATTCGTTAGCCACGCCTTCCTGTCGATCCTCGAACGATCGGGCAGCGCGCGGTCGCGCACGGGCTGGCAGCCGGTCCCGATCATCGTCGACGGCCCCGACGGCAAACCCGCCGCGATTGCGCCTGCCTATGCCAAGAGCCACAGCCAGGGTGAATATGTCTTCGACCATGCCTGGGCCGACGCCTGGGAGCGTGCCGGGGGGCGCTATTACCCCAAGCTACAGATCGCAGTGCCCTTCACCCCCGCGCCGGGGCCGCGTTTGCTGCTGCGTGAGGCCGACCAGGCCCCGGCGCTGATCGCCGCGATCGAGGCGGTGACCGATCAGCACGGCCTGTCCTCGGCGCACGCGACCTTCGTCTGCCCCGAACAATTGCCCGCGTTCGAAGCGGCAGGCTGGCTGATCCGCGAGGGGCTGCAATTCCACTGGCAGAATCAAGGCTATGCGACCTTCGATGATTTCCTTGAGCAACTCGCCAGCCGCAAGCGCAAGGCGATCCGCAAGGAACGCGCCGGGGCGGTCGAGGGGCTGACGATCCGCCACATTGCGGGCGCGGACATTACCGAGGCGGAGTGGGATGCGTTCTGGGTGTTCTATCAGGACACTGGCGCGCGCAAGTGGGGCCAGCCGTATCTGACGCGCGCGTTCTTCTCGCTGCTCGGGCAGACGATGCCCGATCAGGTCCTGCTGATCCTCGCCGAACGCGACGGGCGACCGATCGCGGGGGCGCTCAATCTGATCGGAGCGGACACGCTCTACGGACGCTATTGGGGCTGCACCGAGGAGGTGCCGTTCCTGCATTTCGAGCTCTGTTATTATCAGGCGATCGACGCGGCGCTGGCGCGCGGGTTGAAGACGGTCGAGGCGGGCGCGCAAGGCGAACACAAGCTTGCGCGCGGCTATGTGCCGGTGCCGACCTGGTCGGCGCATTACATTCCCGATGCCGGGTTCCGGAGGGCGATCAGCGATTTCCTCGCGCAAGAGCGGGCGTCGGTGGAGATGGATCAGGAGTTTTTGGGGACGATGACGCCGTTCAAGAAGGCGTAAACGCCCGCCTCCCGTTCGTTTCGAGCGAAGTCGAGAAACCCTGCGTAGCGCCCATTGCCTGTTTCTCGACTACGCTCGAAACGAACGGATGGGACTAAGCGCGGCGAAAGCGCTCCAGCCATCCCCCCATAATCGCGTTTACCTTGTCCGGCGCTTCCTGCTGCACCCAGTGCGAGACGCCGGGGAGGCGATGAATTTCGAAATCCGGGCAATATGCCTCGGTCCCCTGCGAACAGCCGATACCGAGCGCGGTGTCTTCCTCGCCCCAGATCATCAGCGTCGGGGTCTCGATCCGGCCGTCGCCGGTGGGTTTGTTGCTGCCCGAGCGCACCATCGATCGGTAGTAATTGATCATCGCAGTGAGCGCGCCGGGCCGCGCCGCCGCCTTGCGATAGACATCGAGCACGGCGCGCGGGAAGGCGCTCTTATCGACCGCCATGTTGCGGATCGCGCGTGCGATGCCGGCAGCATGATCGCGCCCGAACACGCGCTCAGGCAGGCGGGGGAGCTGGAAGAAGGCGACGTACCAGCTCCGCCGCATCTGCCCCCAGGTTTTCAGTTCCCGCGCGAAGACGTGCGGATGCGGCACGTTCATGATCACCAGCCCGACCAGCGGACGCGCCCGCCGGATCGCAAATTGCCAGGCGATGATCGCACCCCAATCATGCGCGATCAGCAGCACTTCCGTCGCCCCGCTCGCATCGATCAAGCCGACCAGATCGCCGATCAGCCGATCGATATGATACGCTGCGACACCCTCGGGCCGGTCGCTTGCGCCATAGCCACGCAGATTGGGCGCCCACACCCGCCAGCCGAGTTCGCTCAGCAGCGGCATTTGATAGCGCCAGCTGAAATTGAGCTCGGGAAAGCCGTGGACGCACAGCGCCAGCCGTTCGGTGCTGCCATCGACCGCGGGCAGTTCGGCGAGTTCGAGGCTCACCTCGCCCGCCGCCTGCATCCGCACGCTGATCCCGCTGTCGGCGGGCGGGGTCCACGACCAGTCGGTCAAGCCGCGAACGCCTCGGCCGGGACCGAATAGAGGACCTTCGCGCTTGCGGTTGCGGCTGCGCGCAGGCCGAGTGCCTCGGGTACGATCTGCGCGACGTAGAAGGCGCACGCCGCGCGCTTCATCGCGGAGAAGGCGTCGTCGCCGGTCGCGAGCCGCCCCGAGCGCTCCATCAGCCAACCGCAGGTGGCGACCGACAGCATCGTCAGGAACGGATAGCTCGCCGCGAGCTTGTCGTCGGCGTCCATCCCGGCCATGCCGCGCCCGATCTCGTCGCACGCATCGATCAGCGCGATGAGGCCCTTGTCCTGCGCCTCGGCCCGCATGTCGGCGATCAGCCGCGCGAACACGCCGCCATTGTCCATCGCCAGCTTGCGCCCGACCAGATCAGCCGCCTGAATGCCGTTGGTGCCTTCGTAGATCGGCGTGATCCGCGCATCGCGGAAGAACTGCGCGGCGCCGGTCTCCTCGATATAGCCCATGCCGCCGTGGATCTGGATGCCGAGGCTGGCGACTTCATTGCCGATGTCGGTGCCGTGCGCCTTGGCGAGTGGGGTGAGGATGTCGAGCCGCTCTTGTCCGCCCGCCTCACCCAAGGTCGCGCGATCGACTTGGGCGGCGGCGTAATAGACCAGTGCGCGTGCCGCCATCGTCTGCGCCTTCATCCGCAGCAACATGCGGCGGACATCAGGATGCTCGACGATTTTGACCGGCTCGGCACTGCCCGAACCGGCACGCGCCGACTGGACACGGTCGAGCGCATAGCCGACCGCCGCCTGCGTCGCCGCCTCGGCGACCTGCACGCCCTGCAAGCCGACGTTGAGGCGGGCGTTGTTCATCATCGTGAACATCGCGCGGATGCCGCCGAATTCGGCGCCGATCAGCTCGCCGATGCAATCATCGTTATCGCCGAAGCTCAGCACGCAGGTGGGCGAGGCGTGGAGGCCCATCTTATGCTCGATCGACACGACGCGGACATCGTTGAAATCGCCCGGCGTACCATCTTCGTTGAGCCGGTATTTCGGCACCAGGAACAGCGAGATGCCCTTGGTCCCGGCTGGTGCACCCGGCGTGCGCGCGAGGACGAGGTGGACGATGTTCGGGGCCATGTCGTGGTCGCCGAACGAGATGTAGATTTTGGTGCCCTTGATCAGGAAGGTGCCGTCGCCACGCGGCGTGGCGGTGGTACGCAGCGCGCCGACGTCCGATCCGGCCTGCGGCTCGGTCAGGTTCATCGTGCCGGTCCATTCGCCGGTCGCGAGATGGGGCAAGTAGAGGGCTTGCTGTTCGGGCGAGCCGTGGTGCGCCAGTGCCTCGATCGCGCCGACGGTCAGCGTGGGGGCGAGCGCGAAGCCCATATTCGCGGTACCGAGCGTATCCAGCACCGCGGTCTGGATCACGAAGGGCAGGCCCTGTCCGCCGAACTCCTCGGGAACGCCGATCGTGCCCCAGCCGCCCTCGACATAATCGTGATACGCCTTCACGAAGCCGTCGGGCATCACCACGCCCTCGGGCGTCCATTTCGCGCCAACGGTGTCGCCGGCACGGAGCAGCGGTGCCCATTCGCCTGCCGCGAATTGGCCTACCCCTTCGAGCACCGCATCGACGACATCGTCGCTGGCAGCAGCGAAGCGGTCGGTCGCGGCGAGATCGGCGATGC
>JAIXZV010000208.1 GCA_027489365.1 Sphingomonadales bacterium | reverse complement strand
GTCTCGACCGGCAACGAGGCCGCTTCGGGGGTCGAGGATTATGTCGCGCATCTGCTCGATGATCCCGCGACGCACGTGATCGCGATGATCGTCGAGCAATTCCGCCAGCCCGCGCGCTTCCTCGCACTGGCGGCGCGCGCGCGCGCTGCGGGCAAGCCGATCGTGCTGCTCCACCCCGGCCAGTCGAGCGCCGCGCGCGAGTCCGCCGCGACGCATACCGGCGCGATGGCAGGCGATTGGCAGGTGATGCGCACCAAGGTCGAACGCGCGGGCGTGATCGTCGCGCAGACGATCGAGGAGTTGGGCGACCTCGTCGACATCCTCTATCGCAGCGGAATGCCGCAAGCGGGTGGTGCTGCGGTGCTGACCGAATCCGGCGCGTTCAAGGCGCTGACGCTTGATCTGTGCGAAGCCGAGGGGCTGGCGTTGCCAGCACCCGCCGCCGAGACCGCCGCGCTGCTGCGCGCTGCGGTGCCGGACTTCATTCCGGTCAGCAATCCGATGGACTTGACGGCACAGGCGCTGGTCGATCCCGATCTTTACCGCCGCACGCTCGCGCCGTTGCTCGACGACGCTGCCTTCGCCGCGATCGTGCTCGGCATCATTCAGACCGACGAAGCGACGTGTCACCTGAAATTCGCGCCGATAATCGCCGCAATCCGCGCGCTGACGCCCGCCAAGCCGGTGATCTTCGCCGGGCTAGACGATGGCGCGCCGGTGCCCGCAGCCTATGTCTCGGAACTGCGCGCGCTAGGCGTGCCGTACTACCCGGCCCCCGACCGGGCATACCGTGCGCTCGCCCGGCTGGCCGAGCGTGCCGCGCGCGATTTCACGCAGGTGACGACCGAAGCGGCACCGCCCGTCGCAGTGTCAGCGGGCGTCATCCCCGAATATCGCGCCAAGGCCCTGCTCGCGCCGTTCGGCGTGGCTTTCTCGAAGGGCGAGCTCGCCACCTCGGCCGAGGAAGCACAGCGCATTGCAGGCGAGATCGGCTATCCCGTCGTGCTGAAAGCCCAGGCGAGCGCACTCAGCCATAAGAGCGACGCCGGGGGCGTGATCCTCAACCTCGCCGATGCGGAAGCGGTCGCGCGGGGGTGGGCCCAACTCCAGACCAATATCGCGCAGCACGCGCCGGGACTCGTGCTCGACGGCGTGCTGGTCGAGACGATGGGGGCACGTGGCGTCGAGTTGATCGTCGGCGCGCGGAATGATCCCGAATGGGGTCCGGTGATCCTGGTCGGGTTCGGCGGGGTGCAGGCCGAAATCCTGCAGGACGTGCGCCTGCTCGCCCCCGACCTGCCGCCCGAAGCGATCATCGCCGAACTGCGCAAGCTCAAGAGCGGTGCACTGCTCGACGGGTGGCGTGGATCGCCCGCGCTCGATCTCGATGCGGTCGCGACGATCATCGCGGCGGTTGGTCGCGCGCTGGCCGCCGCACCGAACATTCGCGAAATCGATCTCAACCCGGTGGTGGTCTATCCGCGCGGCCAAGGCGCGATCGCGCTCGACGCGCTGATCCTCGCCGACTGAGCGATCAGCTCTCGCGCGCCTCGATCCGCACGAGCAGGTCCATCAAGTGCCGCAGGTCATCGGGGTCAAGATCGCTCAACATGTTCGCTTCATGCTCGCGGATCTGCGCGAGCGCGTGGTGGAACATCGCGTCCCCCGCTTCGGTCAGCGACAGGATGAAGGCGCGCCGGTCGCCCGGATCGACTTGCCGATCGATCCAGCCGCGCTCGGCCATTTCGTTGACCGGAGCGACCATGTTCGCACGCTGAATGCCGAGCATCCGTCCCACGGTCCCCTGATTGATCCCGGGATTGGCATCGACGATCGACAGGATGCCGAACAGCACCTGGCGAACCCCGGTCCCCTCCAGCGCGCGTGCGAAATCGCCCGCCATCACCGCGGAAGCGCGACGCAGATGATAGCCGATCAGATCCGACAGAACGCCAAGGCTGACGGTCTCCTCGGTCGGTGCCAGCGCAGTTTCGGCCAAGAGGTGCTCCCAAGTTGAAGCGGCGACGCTAATCGACATCGTCGGTCGGCTCAATCCCACGCGAACCGTTAGCAGGTGCTCGCTCGCAATGCCCGGCCACCCGACGAACGGCCGCCGGAGCCGCTACCGCTCCACCGCATCGCGCTTCATCGGCGCGAGTTTGGCCAGGAAGCGGTTCTGCGCGAAGAAGGCCACACCTTCCTTGCGCATCGCAGCTTGCAGATCCTCGACCAGCGCCCCGACGTCGGCGGTCTGGAGCCCGAGGTCCTTGTGCCCGGCCTTCATCGTGCGCCCGCTATAATCGCAACCGCCATTCAGGATGTAGCAGAACTGCTCCTTCAGCAGGCGGCGCAGGCGCACCTCGTCCTGCCCTTTCAGAATGTCGGCAATGCGCGGGTCGGCCTTGATCCGATCGACGAGATCGTCGGCGATACGGTTGATCCCGGCCTTGCCATGAAACGCGGTCAGCATCGCATCGCCCTTGAACGGCACGGCCCCGGCATTGGCATTGCTCTGGACGTACGGATCGACCGGATCTTCACCCGGCGGCGTGGTCTGGAGCGCGAGCGCTAGAGCGAGAAGAAGCATGTGACCCTCGAAATTCAAAAACTGGCCTGGAGCGACAGAAACGCGCCGCGCTGCCGCTTGACGGTAGCGATGTCGCCCAGATCGGCATAAGCGGCGGTGACGGTGAGATGCCGGTGGAATTGCCAGGCGGCAAACGCGTCATACGCTTTCTGTTCGCGGGCGAAGCCGAGATTGTTCGGCTTGGTGCGGATCTCCGCGCCGATCAACAGGCGGCGCGAGACGAGCAGCCCGGCGGACCCTTCGAACTGCGCATGATAGGCATCGCTCTTGTCGCCGCCAAAGCCCAGCAGGCCGAATTGATTGGCCTTGGTAAAGCGCACCGTCGCGCCGAGCACGAGGCTCTTCGACAGCACGACCTTGGTGGCGGAGAGATAGAAATCGGTGCCCTGTGCGTGCTTGCCGCCGACCGCAGCGATCACCGCCGCCTTCGCGGCCCGACGATACTGCACGCCAACCGAGATTTGCGGCAACAGCTTGTCCTGATCGTACACCGCATCGCCGATCAGGCGGACCTTTGCCCCGAACACGTCCTGCGCGAATTTGAAGTTGCGCCCAAGGCCAAGCGCCGCCCCTGCCCCGCGCGTGTCGAACACCTGATGCGCATAGGAAAGTTCGACGCGGTTGCGGATACCGATCGCACCGCCGATGCTCTTAAGGTCAAAATCCGGCAGCGCCACGATCGTCGCATGCGCCGTGCCGCCGATACCCGCGTCGGTCTCATTTCCCGCGATCAGCGACCAGGTGGCGAGCCCGCCGCCGGCCGACCCTTCGACGGTAGAGACACCGCCTGTGAGCAGTAATTTGCCGCCCTGGCGCAATTCGCGCGCGCCGGCTGGCGTGACGATCGTCATGCCGATCATCACCAGCAGAAGAAGGTAGAAACAACGCTTCATTACAGACCCCACACGCGGAGAGCCGCTGCGCCCGCCACGCATCGACCGCTAGCCAAACATCGTTAATTTTTGGGGAAAGCCTGTTTCATCAATCCGCTACCATTCGCGGCTATCGCAAGCGTCATGCGTATTTCGTGCTTGTTCGTTATGGCCCTGTCGGTCGCTTCCCTGATCCCCCAAATCGCAAACGCGGCGACCGTCACGGTCGATGTGCGCGGCACCGATGGCAAACCTCTGGCCGGTGCGATCGTGCTGGTCGACACCCCGCGCAAACCGGCTGGCCCGATCAAATTCGATTATGCCTATGAAATGGCGCAGAAGAACATCACCTTCACGCCGCATGTGCTGATCGTGCCGGTGGGCTCCACCGTCACCTTCCCTAACCGGGACAAGGTGCGCCACCATGTCTATTCCTTTTCGAAGGCGAAGCGCTTCGACCTGAAACTGTACGGCAAGGACGAAACGCGGTCGGTGGTGTTCGACAAGGTCGGCGCGGTGGCGCTTGGCTGCAACATCCATGATGCGATGAGCGCGTTCATCATGGTCGTCGACACACCCTTTGCGGTGCAGACCGACGCCAATGGCCGCGCCGTCGTCAATGACGTACCAGCTGGCGCCGCTGCCGTGCGCATCTGGCATCCGACGATCCGCACGCCCGACAATATGCAGTCGCAACCCGCCACGGTAAGCGCGTCCGGCTTCAGCACGACCTATACGATCCGGGGCCGCTGAGATGGCGCCCCTGCACCGTCTGCGTCGCGCCCTGCCCGCCTGGCGGTTCCGACGGCTGAGCACACGGCTGGTGGTGCTGTACGGGATGCTGTTCGCCTTATGCCTGCTGAGCATCGCTGGCATTTCGCAGGTCGTCATCATGAAAAACGCGCGCGACACGGTGCGCGCCGAATTGCGCACGAGCGGCAGCGTCTATGACCGGATCTGGGCGCTGCGCGCGCAATCGCTGAGCGACAGCGCGTCGGTGCTGGCACGCGATTTCGGATTTCGCTCGGCGGTGGCCAGCGGCGACCGGCCAACGATCGAATCAGCGCTCGCCAATCTGTCGGCGCGTGCCGATGTCTCGCAGACGTTCTTCGTCGATCCGACCGGCGGTGTGATCGGGCACGGCTTGCCCGAACTGCGCCAAGCGGTCGCGACCGTACCCGGCACGTTGGCCGCCGGTCGGCACGATGCCGTGATCGCAACCAAGAAGGGCGTCTTTCGCCTGATCGTATCGCCGGTGCTCGCACCGATGGAGATCGGCTGGGTGATCTTCGCGCTTCCGCTCGACGCGAGCGAGATGACGTCGTTGCAGCGGCTTTCGGCCATTCCGCTGACCGCGACGATCCTGCAACGCGGGGCTGGCGGGCAGTGGCGCGGGGTGGCGGGACTGGCACGCGACGATGCTGCACTGAATATGTTCGTCCGACGTGCCATTGCGGGCGAGCGCGAGCCTGGCGCGCTATATTTGCCCGATGGCTGGGCCGGCGCACTCGCCAAGCCGCTGGCCGGGCCGACCGGCAAGGCCGAAGCGGTGTTGCTGTTGAGCTATCCCTGGACGGCGGCCATGGCCCCCTATCGCGCGATGCAGATCGGCATCACGCTGGCTGGACTCATCGGGCTGATTTTGGTGCTGCTCGGCAGCCGTCGCCTGGCGGACGGCATCGCGCGGCCGATCGCCGCGCTCGATGCGGCGGCGCGCGCGCTGGAGGAGGGCAACCGCACCGAACTCAGCGTGCAGAGCGACGATGAGGTCGGGCGGCTCGCGCACAGCTTCAACCTGATGTCGGCCGGGATCGTCGAGCGCGAACACCGCATCACGCATCTGGCGTTCCATGATTCGCTGACCGGCCTGCCCAACCGGATCAATTTCCGGCAGCAGCTCGAAGCCGCGCTGACGCGGGTGAGCAAGCGCGGCGAAAGCGTCGCGATCCTGTGCCTCGATCTCGACGGGTTCAAGGGCGTCAACGATTCGCTCGGCCATCCGGTTGGCGATGCGTTGTTGCGGCAAGTCGGCCAGCTCCTGCGCGGGCTGGCGAGCGACGGATTCGTCACACGGCTGGGTGGCGACGAGTTTGCGATCATTCTCGATGACAGCGCCGATCCGGATCGCACCCGCGCGCTGGCGCAGTCGATCCTCGACGCGCTGGGTCAGCCGCTGCACGTCGATGGACACCAGATCGCCACCGGATCGAGCATCGGCATCGCGGTCGGACCGAACGATGGCGCGGATGCCGACACGCTGCTGAAGAATGCCGATCTCGCGCTGTACCGCGCGAAGCAGGACGGGCGCGGTGTGTTCCGCTTCTTCGAACCGGCGCTCGATGCCGCCGCGCGCAAACGCCGCCAGCTCGAACTCGATTTGCGCGAGGCACTGCATTCCGGGCAGTTCCGGCTCGCCTTCCAGCCGATCTTCGACCTGAAGAAGGACCGTATCGGCGGGTTCGAGGCGCTGTTGCGCTGGGAGCACCCCAAGCGCGGCAATGTGCCGCCGATCGAGTTCATCTCGGTCGCGGAGGATACCGGCCTGATCATCGCGATCGGCGATTGGGTGATGCAGGAGGCGTGCCGTCAGGCGACCGCATGGCCCGAGCACGTCCGCGTCGCGGTCAACGTATCGCCGCTGCAATTCCGCAATTCAGGCTTCCAGTCGGTGATCTTCCAGGCGTTGTCGCGCAGCGGACTCACGCCCAACCGGCTCGAGGTCGAGATTACCGAATCGGTGTTCCTGGAAGGCGAAACCAGCGTCGTCACGCTGCTCCACCAATTGCGCGCGATGGGCGTGCGCGTGGCGCTTGATGATTTCGGGACGGGCTATTCCTCGCTCAGCTATTTGCGCAGCTTCCCGTTCGACAAGATCAAGATCGACAAAAGCTTCGTCGATTCGGTCGCGCATGATGACAGCTCGGCCGCGATCGTGCGGGCGATCGTCGATCTTGCCAGCGCCCTGCACATGGAAACGACTGCGGAAGGCGTCGAGGATAGCGACCAGCTCGCGCGCCTGCGGGGTCAGGGCTGCAGCAGCATCCAGGGCTATCTGTTCAGCCGCCCGATCGAGGCGCGCGACGTGCTGGCGATGATCGCGGGGCCGATGACGGCGGTCGGGTGATCGCACTTCCGGGGCCATCGACGCGCTCCGCCGATTGACATTCGCACCGCTGTGACGCCTCGTTTGCGCAAGGAGCGCGGGGATGATCGAGGGGAGAGCAATGCTTGCGGCGGCGATCGGGATGCTCGCGCTCGCCGGATGTTCGCCCGCCGCCCCTGCCGATCAGCAGGCCGCCTGTGCGGATTTGCGCACCGCGACGATGATCCGCCTGCCCGGCGGCCGTTTCACGATGGGGGCCGACCCGAAATATCCCGAGGAAGGGCCGCCACGGACGGTCATGGTCAAGCCGTTCTGGATCGATGCGCACGAGCTTACGAATGGCGAATTCGCCACCTTCGTCGCCAAGACGGGCTATCGCACCGTTGCGGAGCGAGTGCCCCCTGCCCTGCCCGATGCGCCGCCCGAGATGCGCCAGCCGGGCTCGGCAGTCTTTTCCGTCCCCGACGAGCGCGATCCGCGCTGGTGGCGCTGGGTGGTAGGGGCGGAGTGGCGGCATCCATCGGGTCCCGCCGAGTCGATCGCCGGGCGCGACCGCGAACCGGTCGTGCAGATCGCCTATGACGATGCGATCGCCTACGCCAAATGGGCGGGGAAGCGCCTGCCAAGCGAAGCGGAATGGGAATATGCCGCCTTGGCCGGAAGTCCGGTGCTGCCCGAGCCGGTCGATGCGCATGGCACGCCGCAAGCCAATTACTATCAAGGGGCCTTCCCGGCGCGCGATCTGGCGTTGGATGGCTATCGCGGCCGCGCGCCGGTCGGGTGCTTCAAGCCCAACGCCTTCGGCCTGTACGACATGATCGGCAATGTGTGGGAGTGGACCAGCGCCCCGGCCGGCCCCGGCGGCGCGAGCGGCGTGATCAAGGGCGGGTCCTACCTCTGCGCGAGCAATTATTGCGCGCGCTATCGCCCAGCCGCGCGCCAGTTCGAAGAACGCGGCATGGGCACCGACCATATCGGCGTCCGCTTCGTGCGCGACGCCGCCCCGTAAAGCCCGATTGACGCCCCCGATTTGTTTTGGCACTATAACTGCCAATATAGCGACGGTGACGGGAGAGCGTGCGATGGAGGTTTTGAGAACACCCGAGGATCGCTTCGAAAACCTCCTCGATTACCCGTTCGCGCCGCAATATTTGACCGTCACCGACGCCGACGGCACCAAGCTACGGATCCATTATGTCGATGAAGGTCCGCGCGATGCCCCGCCGATCCTGCTGCTCCACGGCGAGCCGAGCTGGTCCTACCTGTACCGCAAGTTCGTGCCCGATTTGGTGGCGCGCGGGCACCGCGTGATCGCGCCCGACCTGATCGGCTTCGGCAAATCGGACAAGCCTGCTGCGCGGAGCGATTACACCTACGAACGCCATGTCGCCTGGATGAGCGCGTGGCTGACCGGGCTCGATCTCACCGGGATCACACTCTTCTGTCAGGATTGGGGCGGGCTGATCGGGCTGCGTCTGGTTGCGGCGTTCCCGGAGCGTTTCGCGCGGCTGGTGGTGGCGAACACCGGCTTGCCGACGGGAAGCGGCCCGTCGGAGGGGTTCAACGCCTGGCTCGCGTTCAGCCAGAACGTGCCGCAATTCCCGGTCGGCTTCATCGTCAATGGCGGCACCGGACGCGACCTCTCGCCCGAGGAGATCGCCGCCTATGACGCGCCTTTCCCCGACGAGACGTATAAGGAAGGCGCGCGCGAATTCCCCAAGCTGGTGCCGATCACGCCCGAGCATCCCTCGGTCGCGGAAAATCAGGCGGCTTGGAAAGTGCTCGAACAGTTCGACAAGCCCGTCCTGACCGCGTTCAGCGATCAGGACGCCGTTACCAAGGGCGGTGAGAAAGTGTTCATCGACCGCATCCCCGGTGCCAAGGGCCAGCCGCATACGATCATCGCGGGCGGCGGGCATTTCCTGCAGGAGGACGCGCCGGTGCAGATTTGCGCGCTGATCGATACCTTCATCCGCTCCAGCAAAGGCGACCAGGCATGAACGTCACCAACGCGGTTTTCCCCGGCCCCGAACAACTCGCCGCTTTCTTCACCGGCGAAGAGGACGGCCCGTTCGTGATGGTCAACCTGCTGCGCTTCAAGCCGCACGCCGAATATGCCGACGGCAGCGATGCCGAGCTTACCGGGCGCGAAGCCTATGCGCGCTATGGCGCCGCGGTGCAGGCGTGCCTTGCGTCGGTGGGCGGCAAGTCGGTGTTTGCAGGGGCCGTGACCGAGCTGATGCTCGGGCAGATGGACGAACCGTGGGACATGGTCGCGCTGGCGCAATATCCCAGCCGTGCGGCGATGATGGCGATGGTGCAGTCGCCCGAATATCAGGCGATCGAGAAGCACCGCCTCGCCGGGCTGGAAGGCCAGTTGAACATCCGGACCAAGCCGCTGTCGACGGGCTGAGCCGCGCAGTCAGGCTTGCGCCGCGGGGGTGGCGAGCCAGGCTTTTGCCGGATCGATCGCGCGAAACACGCGGAGACGCGGGTGGACCAGCGTGCGTTCGGCTTGCAGCTTGTTGAGCTGGCTGCCGACCACCACGGCGGCCCGTCCCGTCGTGAACGCAAAGCCCGCCGTCATGATGCCCGTCATCAGATCGGCAACTTCGTTCGACTGGACCGGAAACTCGAGCGATTCGACCATGACGTCGAACGCCCGCCCTGCATCCTTCAAAGCGCGCGCCTGCTGCGACAAGGCAGCGCTGAGTTCGGGCACCATCTCCGGCGTCCAGAAACCCTTCACATGCAGTGTCAAAAGATTTTCCGAAGCATCATAATCCAAACGAAACATTTGACAGCCCATCCCGGACGGGCCGTTGTGCAACGCGGCACCGTGTCCCGCCTCTAAGAACGAACCCGGCGTCATGGCGCAAGTGTTTTGGCACGCTGCGTGCCAGAGGACGGTCAATTGACCGGCAGGCGCGCGAAGTCGATCGTGTGGTTTCCGACTGGCAGGCTGAAGACCATCCCGTCTTCACCCACCGTAATCGGCCCGTCGTAGAATTTCCGCGCGCTGCCCAGGAATGCAGGGTAAGCGATGCGCGAAGGGACCGGCGGCAGGATGTGGGTGAAGAGCAAATGCTTCACCCCAGCCGCCTGCGCCTCCTGCGCGGCGACCTCGGGCGATGTGTGATAGGTCAGGATGTCGCGCGTGATCTGCGCGGTGCCCGGCTGGTTGCGCGCGACCAGTGCTGCGGTCATGCGCTTGACGAGCGCGGGTTGCAGCCCTTCGTGCACCAGCAGATCGGCACCCTTGGCATTCGCGACCAGCGCCGCGCTCGCCGCAGTATCGCCGCTGATCACGACCGAGCGGCCCTTGTAATCGAAGCGATAGCCGACGGCTGGTTCGACCGGGCCATGTTCGACGCTGAAGGCGGTGATGCGCAGAACGGCGCTGCGATACACCTCGACGGCACCGAGCGACCCGCGCGGCGGCGCTGTGAAGGCGACGGCTTTGCCGCCCGCGCCCGAGGGCGGTGCGATCTTCGTGCCGTGATGGGCCGTGCGATAGCCGTCGTCGGTCGCATAAGCCGCGTTGAACCCCGCAACGATCCGCTCGACCCCGACCCCGCCATAGATCGGCAGCGGCGTGGTGGCGCCCAATCCGGTCCAGCGCAGCAGCATCATCGGGCCGAGGCCATCGATGTGATCCGAATGGAAGTGCGTCAGGAAGACGCCCTCAATCCGCCCGTTGGGAATGCCCATCAACGCGATGTGCTTGGCCGCGCCCTCGCCCGAATCGACCACGAAGATCTGCTTGCCCGCGATGACCACGGTGCAAGCCCCGGCGCGGCCCGGATCGGGCAAAGGCGCGCCGGTGCCGCACAAGCCGACGTGCAATCCGTCGGGCAAGTTCGCAGTCGTATCGACGCCCGCGCGCTGCTGAAACACCGCACCGAGCAGCGCGGCGCCGATCTCCCCCCAGAACAGCGCCGCGCCGACGACCAGCAAAGCCACGGCCGCGGTCGTGAGGATTCCGGCAGTACGCATCGTCTCTCCCCCTCGTAGAAGCAGGATGCCCGGTTAATATGGCATAATCAATGCCGAAAGATTGCGCTCTGCCCGAACGGTGCTAGGCTGCGGTGAAACGGCAGAGGGGATCGCAGGATGCGGAACGTGGTGCGGGGGCTCGTCGGGCTGACGGCGGTGTTCAACATCCTGCTCGGGATCGCCTTTCTGGTCGATCCGGCACAGATGGGCCTCGCCTTCTTCATCACCTCGTTCGGCACGCAGGGTCTGGCGACGATGCGCGCCGATTTTACAGCCTTCTTTCTGACCGGCGGCACCTTCGCGCTCGTGGCCGCATGGCGGGCGTGGCGCACCCCGCTGCTCGTTCCGCTCTGCCTGTTGAGCATCGCGATCGCTGGTCGCGCGATCAGCCTGTTCGCCGACGGCGCGCCGGGCAAAGCCTTCCCGCCGATGGTGATCGAAGCGGTGATGATCGCGATCATCGCGCTCGGCTGGCGGAGCTTCGCGCGGGAGGCTGCATAATGAAACGCTGGGTCAAGATCACGCTCGCCTCGGTCGCGGCGCTGGCGGTCGCGGGCTATGCCGCCAAGGGCTATATCTTCCTGCATCTGCCGGGCTGGATCGCGCCACATGTAGAGGAGAATCACCCCGTTACCTGGCAAAAGGGGCCAGCGGTCGCCGCCCTGCCCGCCGACCAGCGCCCGCCCAACATCGTGCTGATCGTCGCCGACGATCTCGGTTACAACGACATCAGCTTCAACGGCGGCGGCGTCGCGGGCGGGCTGGTCAAGACGCCGAATATCGATGCGCTGGGATATCAGGGCGCCGCCTTCGCCAATGGCTATGCCGGGAACGCGACCTGCGCGCCGAGCCGCGCGGCGTTGATGACCGGGCGTTATGCCACGCGCTTCGGTTATGAATTTACCCCCGCCGATGTCCATCCACCCGCCTGGTTCCCCTCCAGCATGATCCGCACCGACGCGGCCTTTTCGCGCACGATCGCCAGCTTCCCGACGACCTGGGAACATAAGACGATCTTCGACGAGGACGCCGCCAAACTGCCGCCGGTGCGCGACAAGGGGATGCCGGCGAGCGAGATCACCATCGCCGACATGCTGCGCGGGCGGGGCTATCACACCATGCACCTCGGCAAATGGCATCTGGGCGACACCAAGGGGATGCGCCCCGAACAGCACGGCTTCGACGAGAGCCTGGGCTTCATGATCGGCGGGCAGAAATATATGCTCGACGACAGCCCCGACGTGGTCAATTCGGTGCAGGATTTCGACCCGATCGACAAATTTCTCTGGGCGAACCTGCCGTTCAGCGTCCAATATAACGGCAGCAAGCCGTTCCGGCCCGATCGCTATATGACCGATTATCTCACCGATCAGGCCGAGGCGACGATCACCGCCAACCGTAACCGGCCGTTCTTCCTGTACCTCGCCTATAACGCGCCACACACGCCGCTGCAGGCGACCAAGGCCGATTATGACGCCTTGCCGCAAATCACCGATCACCGCACCCGCGTCTATGGCGCGATGATCCGCGCGCTCGATCGCGGGGTCGGGCGCGTGATGGCGACGCTCAAGGCGCAAGGGTTGGACAAGAACACACTGGTGATCTTCACCAGCGACAATGGCGGCGCGCATTACATCGGCCTGCCCGACATCAACAAGCCGTACCGCGGGTGGAAGGCGACCTTCTTCGAAGGTGGCGTCAAGGTGCCGTTCTTCATGCGCTGGCCCGCGCAGATCAAGGCGGGCACGACGATCCAGGGACCGGTCAGCCATTTCGATATCTTCGCGACCGCCGGCGGCAGCGCGGGCGCGACGCTGCCGCATGATCGGCCGATCGACGGGGTCAATCTGCTACCCTTCGTCCAGGGTAAGGCGGTGGGCACGCCGCACAACACGCTGTTCTGGCGCAGCGGTCGCTACAAGGTTGTACGCGATGGCGACTGGAAGCTGCAGGCGCTCGATCTGCCGCACGTCAAGCTGCTCTACGATCTGAAGACCGATCCGACCGAGCAGCACGATGTTGCAGCGGCACACCCCGATATCGTCGCGCGGCTTACGCAATTGCTCGACGCGCATGACCGCGACAGCGTCAAACCGGCTTGGCCCTCGCTCATTCGCTCGCCCATTGCTATCGACCGTCCGCTCGGCACCAAACCGAAGGCTGGCGAGACATATATCTATTGGTCGAATTAGGGACATTGATGAGCGAGACCGACGGGCGCCGAAAGCGAGCGCAGACCAGCCGCGACCGGATCGTGGCGGCGATGCTCGCGCTGATCGAGGAAGGACATATTACGCCGAGCGCGGAGCTGGTGGCGGGCCGGGCGGCGGTCGGCCTGCGCACCGTATTCCGGCATTTCGCCGACATGGAGACGCTCTATGCCGCGATGACGACCGAACTGACGCGCCACTATGTGCATGGCCTGCGTCCCTTTTCCTCCACGGATTGGCGCGGGCAGTTGCGCGAAAGCGCCGAGCGCCGGATCGCGACCTATGAAGCGCTGCTGCCGTTCAAGCGCGCCGCCGACGCCCATCGCCACGCATCGCGCGCGATCCAGGAAGAGCATGACCGCATGGTCGCGCTGATGCGGGCGCGGTTATTGTCGATCCTGCCGGAGGAGAAGCTGTCGCAGACCAGCCTGGTCGAGACGATCGACCTGCTGCTGAGCTTCGACGTGTGGCAACGCCTGCGCGGTGACCAGAAGCTGTCGCCCGATCAGGCGCGCGCGATCATTCTCGGCGAGATCGACCGGCTGTCACGCGACTGACGCGCCGCTCAAGCCCGGGCGCGGGCGATGTAGCGCGTGATGTTGCCGCCCAGCACGTCGAGCGGCACGTTCCCGCCCTCGACCACCGCCTGGTTGAAATCGCGCAGATCGAAGCGCGCCCCGAGCGCCGCCTTGGCGCGGTCACGCTGCGCGACGATCTCGGTCTGCCCGAGCTTGTAGCCGCACGCCTGCCCCGGCCACGCGCAATACCGGTCGATCTCGCTGGCGGCATTGGACATCGGCAGGCCGGTCGCCGCGACGAATTCCGCCAGCGCGCGCTCGCGGGTCCAGCCCATCGCGTGGATCCCGGTATCGACCACCAGCCGCACCGCGCGCCACGACAGGCCCATCAGATAGCCCAAGCGCCCGGCCGGATCGCCGTCATACATGCCCAGTTCGTCGGCGAGTTGCTCGGCGTACAGCGCCCAGCCTTCGGAATAGGCGTTGAAGGCGAGGATCGAGCGAATCAGCGGCAGCTTCTGCGCATATTCGCCCTGCCAGACATGGCCGGGAATACCTTCGTGGAACACCAGATCGGGAATTGTGACGCGGTTGTGGATCGACGGATCGCCGAGATTGACCCAGACCCGCCCCGGGATCGATCCATCGAGTGCGCCGGGGCCGCCGTACGCCGCAGGCGCGCCGGGTTCCTGCGCCAACGGCATCCGGCGGATCTCGAGTTTGCCCTCGGTCAGGCGACGGAACGCGTCGGGCAGGCGCGGGCGGATCGCGTCGATCTTGCCCTGCATATAGGCGACGATCTGGCGTCGGCCTTCGTCATTGTTCGGAAACACCATTTCGGGGCGGCGCTGCAACGCGGTCGCACGCTCGCCGATCGTGCCCTGCGTCAGGCCGAAGCCCTTCAGGATCACGTCCATCTGCGCGTGGAGGTCGATCAGCTGCGCAATGCCAAGCGCATGGATTTCGGCGGGGCCGCGACGAGTCGTGGTGCTGGCGCGCAAGCCCCAGGCGTACCATTCCGGACCATGTGGTCGCGAGCCGAGACCAGCCGCCTCCGTCGCAACGGCGCGTTGCGCGCGCAGCTCGCCCAATTGCCGTTCGAGTGCCGGAATCACCGAGCCCTGCACGATCTTCACCGCGCGATCGCCCCAGGCTCCCGGGATCGTTTGTGTTTTGCGCGCGAGCGGACCGATCAGCGGGCCGTCCGTGCTTGCCGCATCGCGCACGGTCGCCACGACGCCCGCGATCGTCTTGTCGAGCAGGAAAGACGGGGGCACCAGCCCCTGCCCGCGCGCGCTCCGCCCGCGCGCGGTCTCGCCGTCGAGCTGCACCGCCATCGCGGACAGGCGCGACAGATAGGCCTCGGCATCGGCGGCACTGCGCACTGGTTGATCGCCGTCGAGCAATTGCGGCACATCGAGCCACGCGCCGACATTCTGCACGACCGTGTAGGGCGTGTTGCGCCAATTGCCGATCGTCGCGACGCCGTAGGGCAGCTTCATGCCGTCAAGTGCCGTGCGGAACGCGCTTTCGGTGACGGCGACGCTGGTCAGCGTGGCGGCATCCAAACCGCCGCGCGACACGCGCCCTAGTGCAGCGAGGGACTCGGTCAGAAATAGGCGCGTCTTCGCCACGCCCGCCGCCGAGCGATCATCCAGCCGCGCGCGCAGATCGGCGTGGCTACCGGTATCGACCCCGAGCCGCGTCGCCTCGGCCGGTTGCAGCGTCAGCAATTGCCAGGCGAGGCGATCGAGCAGCGCCGCCGCCGTCTGCGGTGCGGCGAATGCGCGCTCTGGCACGGTAGCGAACGCAGCGCTGGCGGCGAACCCGGCCAGGGCAGTCCGGCGATTTGGGGAGAATCTGTCCATGCCGCCATCGATACCGCGCTGATCGACGAGGTCAAACACCGGCTATGCGTTTGCGGGGCCGCGTTACACCGATCTTAACCGGCACATGCGATGGGCGATGCTCTTATGGCACGCGCACGCTCTCATGACTGACGTCCTCGTCACGGTCGATACCGAGCTCTCCGCCGCGCTGCATCAGCGTGGCGTGACGCCGTGCCGCAATGTCGAGAATTCGATCGGTGGGGTCGTACGATCGGGCGCGTTCGGCATCGGCTGGCAGATGGACCGGCTGGAGGAGCATGGCCTGAAGGGCGTGTTCTTCGTCGATCCGATGCCGGCGCTGGTCTACGGCACGGCGGTGGTGGCGGACATCGTCGGCCCGATCCTGGAACGCGGGCATGAAGTGCAGTTGCACGTGCATACCGAATGGCTCGCCTGGGCACCGCAGTCGCCGATCGGGGAGCGGCGCGGCCGCAATATCGCGGAGTTCGAGCTGGCGGACCAGATCGTGCTGCTGAAATGCGCGCGCGATCTGCTGGAGGAGGCGCATGTCCCGCGGCCGATCGCCTTTCGCGCAGGGAATTTCGGGGCGGACGATCGCACGCTGATTGCGCTGTCGCGGCTCGGCATCCTTTGGGATAGCAGCTTCAACCCCGCCTATCTGGGCGGCGCGTGCCGGATCGGATTGACTGCGGAGGATCGTGGCGCGGTGCGGCGGCACGGCGTGATCGAGCTGCCGGTCTCGGGGATTTCGGATCGCCTGGGCACGATCCGCCCGGCGCAGGTCTGCGCCCTCTCGCGCTGGGAAATGACCGATGCGCTGCGTCATGCGGGCAGCGCGGGCGACGCGGCGTTCGTGATCGTCTGCCACAGTTTCGAAATGCTGTCGCGTGACCGGCGTCGCCCGAATCGCGCGGTGATGGCGCGCTTCGTCGCGATGTGCCGCGAGATTGCCGACAACCCGGATTTGCGCAGCGCGGGCTTTGCCGATCTCGACCCGGGAATCGCTTCCGTCGCCCGGCCGGACTCGGCGCGCCTGGCACCGAACCCGGTCCGCACCTTTGGCCGCGTGCTGGAACAGGCTGCGGCGACGCTGCGCTATGAACGGCCGTGGCTGCCCGCGCGATGACCGCTCCGCTCACGACGCTGACCGGCTTTGCCAAGCGGCTCGTCCGGCATGTGGTGCACGATTATCGACTCAACTGGATTTTCGCGTCCGACGACACGCCGCCGGTTCCCAAGCTCCCCGCAGAAATCGACTTCGCCCCGCTGGACGACACCGCCCTGCAGCGGATCGCCACGACGACCGATCCGCAGTTTCGCAAGGCGCTCGGTTACGACCGGATCGGCGCGACCGGTTTCCTGCTATCGAAGCATGGCGAGCCGCTGAGCGCGGCGCATTTCGTCGATCTTTCGCTCTACGAAAATGCGACGATCTGGCCGCTCGGGGCGGATGAGGTCGCGTTGCTCAACATCGTCACGCAGGATGCCGCGCAAGGCTATGGCTATGCGCCGATCCTGATCGCGCACGCGACGGCGGCGATGCTGTCCCCGCGATACCGGCGGGCG
>JAIXZV010000232.1 GCA_027489365.1 Sphingomonadales bacterium | reverse complement strand
TACGCGCCCGAAATGGACGTGGTGCAGCTCCGCGCGCGCGTCGGGATGGTGTTCCAGAAACCCAATCCGTTCCCAAAATCGATCTTCGAAAATGTCGCTTACGGCCCGCGCATCCACGGGCTTGCCGCGAACAAGCCGCAACTCGCCGAAATCGTCGAGAAGTCGCTGCGCCGCGCTGGCCTGTGGGACGAAGTGAAGGATCGTTTGAGCGAAAGCGGCACGGCACTCTCGGGCGGCCAGCAGCAGCGCCTGTGCATCGCGCGCGCGATCGCGGTCGATCCCGAAGTGATCCTGATGGACGAACCCTGTTCGGCGCTCGATCCGATCGCGACCGCCAAGATCGAGGAACTGATCCACGAGCTGAAGGGCCGCTACGCGATCGTCATTGTCACGCACAACATGCAGCAAGCGGCGCGCGTGTCACAGCGAACCGCCTTTTTCCACCTGGGCACGCTGATCGAATATGGCGCGACCTCGGACATCTTCACCAATCCCCGCCAGGAGCGGACCAAGGATTACATCACCGGTCGGTACGGTTGATAGGATATGCCATTGAACGATCACACGATTAAGGCCTTCGACGACGAGATTGGCCAGCTGCGCGGACTGATCGCGCAAATGGGCGGCCTGGCCGAACATGCCATTGCCGCCGCGATGGAGGCACTGCGCCGCCATGACCTGGAAGGCGCGCGCGCGATCGTAGTCGGCGACAAGAAAATCGACGCGCTGGAGATGGAGGTCGAGGCGCTGGCGGTGCGGATTATCGCACTGCGCGCGCCGCTCGCCGACGATCTGCGCGAAGTCGTCGCGGCGCTGAAGATCGCGGGCGTGGTCGAGCGGATCGGCGATTACGCCAAGAACATCGCCAAGCGCGTCCCGCTGATCGAGAGTCACGGCGAAATCGAGCCGCTCTCGGTCCTGCCCGCCATGTCGGCGCTGGCGGTGCAGATGGTGCACGACGCGCTCGACGCCTTTGCCGCGCGCGATGCAGAGGCGGCAGTCGAAGTGTGCGACCGCGACCGCCAGGTCGACGATTTCTACAACAGCCTGTTCCGCGTGCTGGTCACCCACATGATGGAAAATCCCAAGACAATCGGCCAGGTCGCGCAATTGCTGTTTGTCGCCAAGAACCTCGAACGCGTCGGCGACCACGCGACCAACATTGCCGAGATGATCTATTTCGCGGCGACCGGCACGCACATGGCCGAGCGCGACCGTGGCGCCCTACCCACGACCTGAAGGAGCGAACGACATGGCACGAGCCAAAATGTTGCTGGTGGAAGACGATGCGGCGCTCGCAGAGCTGCTGATCTGGCACTTCAAGCGCGAGGATTTCGAGATCGCGCAAACCCCCGATGGTGAGGAAGCGCTGCTGCTCGCCAAGGAGAATGCGCCCGACATCGTCCTGCTCGACTGGATGGTCGAGGGGCTTTCGGGGATCGAAGTCTGCCGCCGCCTGCGCCGAATGCCCGAAACCGCCAACGTGCCGATTATCATGCTCACCGCGCGCGGCGAAGAAGAGGATCGCGTGCGCGGGCTGGAGACCGGCGCGGACGATTATGTGACCAAGCCCTTCTCCCCGCGTGAACTCGTAGCGCGTGTCGGCGCGGTGCTGCGCCGCGTGCGGCCGGCGCTGGCGGGCGAGCAGCTCACCTATTCCGACATCGAAATGGACACGGTCGGCCACAAGGTCCGCCGCTCGGGTGAGGTGATCCCGCTCGGCCCGACCGAATTCCGCTTGCTCAAGCATTTCCTCGAGCATCCCGGCTGGGTGTTCAGCCGCGAACGCTTGCTGGATGCGGTATGGGGGCATGACAGCGACATCGAGAGCCGCACGGTCGACGTCCACATCCGCCGACTGCGCAAGGCGATCAATCGCGGCGAGCGCCCCGACATCATCCGCACCGTGCGATCGGCTGGCTACGCGCTCGATTCGGGAGCGTAAAGAAAATTGGGACCCATGCGCGGGCATGTGCGTTGGACCGGGCGAGCAGCACATGAAAGCTGCCCGTTCGCAGGAGACTCCACATGAAGCTCATGATGTTTGCAGCCCTCGCTGCCGCCGTCGCCACCCCGGCACTGGCCCAGACGATGCCAGCGCCCGCGCAAGACCCGGCTATGGCGCAGCCCGCGCCCCCGGCACCGCCTGCGGATCCGGCAGTGGCGGCAACGCCGCCCGCTCCCCCGGCTGCTCCGACGACGACGCCCGACGCCAATATGTCGGCTGCGACTCCGGCGGCACCGATGCCCGCTACGGGCACCTATCCGCCCTGTTCGCGCTCCGTCACCGATCAATGCACCGAGCGGTCGAATGCGCGCGGTGAGCGTCTCCATTCGCGCCCGCGCAAGCGCTAACGAATCGCGTGGGCTGATACCCCGCCTGTAAAGCGTACCGAGCCGACGCGCGCACCCCGCGCGTCGGCTTTTCGTATCTGCGGTATGGCGGTGGCTTGCACCGCGCGTACAATCGCCTAGGACGCCTCAACCGCTTTTTTTGAGGAGTCCGCCCATGTCCATCCGTTTCGACAACAAGGTTGCCATCGTCACCGGCGCAGGCGGTGGCCTGGGTCGCGCCTATGCACTTGAGCTCGCGCGGCGCGGGGCGAAGGTCGTGGTCAACGATCTCGGCGGTGCGCGCGACGGCACAGGCCATTCTGACGCTGCTCTTAAGGTCGTCGAGGAAATCGAGGGAATGGGTGGCGAAGCGATGTCGGACGGCGGCAGCGTGACTGAATATGAGCATATGGTCGAGCTGGTCGCGAAGGCGAAGGCCAAGTGGGGCGGCGTTCATATCCTGATCAACAATGCCGGCGTGCTGCGCGACAAGAGCTTCGCCAAGATGGAACCCGCCGATTTCAAATTCGTGATCGACGTCCACCTCAACGGATCGGCCAATTGCACCAAGGCGGTGTGGGAAACGATGCGCGCGCAGAATTACGGTCGCGTGCTGATGACCGCATCATCGACCGGCCTGTACGGCAATTTCGGCCAGGCCAATTACGGCGCGGCGAAATTGGGTCTCGCCGGCCTGACCAAGACGCTCGCGATCGAGGGCGCGAAGAACAACATCAAGGTCAACACGATCGCCCCGACTGCGGGCACGCGCATGACCGAGGACCTGTTCCCGGCAGAGGCGTTCGCCGCCTTCGCACCGGAGAAGGTTGCCCCCGCCGCACTCTATCTCGTGTCCGAAGAAGCGCCGACCAACCAGATCATCGGTGCCGGTGCGGGCGTGTTCCAGGCCGCCTATGTCACGCTGACGCAAGGCAAATTGCTGACCGGCGACGCGCTTTCGCCCGAGGGCATCGCGGCGCACTGGGCCGAGATTACCGATCGTACCGGCGAACTGACCCCGCAGAGCGGGTCGGAGCAGTCGATGAGCATCCTCAAGAAGCTGCAGGGCGGCTGATCGCGAGGGTACTCGCTGTATTGCTACACCATTACACCTATGGTATTCCTCCTGCCACCAACAGGAGGAACCACCATGTATAGCGAAAGCGATATCGACGGTGCGGTGACGGCGGGCGCAATCAGCGCCCAGGCCGCCGCTGCGCTCCGCAACCACATCGCCGCCAGCAATGTCGCCCCTGCGGTCGACGAAGAGCATTTCCGGCTGCTCTCGGGCTTCAACGATATCTTCGTGTCGATAGCAATTGCGCTGGTGCTGACGGCGGTGGCGTGGATCGGCCAGTCGATCACCACGCCACTCGCGGGGGCGCTCGTCGCGGTCGCGGCCTGGGCGCTCGCCGAATATTTCACGCGCGCCCGCCGCATGGCGCTGCCGAGCATTCTGCTCCTCCTCGCCTTCGTCGGCGGCGTCGCGGCAACCTTCATCGGCGTGCTGGTCGAACTGAAGCCCGATTTCTCCGACTCGACCAATGCGATGATCAGCGCGGGCATCGCTCTGGCCGCCACGGCTGCAGCGTGGCTGCACTGGCGGCGCTTCATGGTGCCGATTACCGTCGCGGCGGGGGCGGCTGCTGCGGTCGCGGTCGTCGTCGGGCTGGTGATGGCGGCGATCCCGGATAACAAGGACGCGATCTATCCGCTGTTGCTGGTGTGCGGCGTCGCCGTTTTCGCACTGGCGATGCGCTGGGACATGTCGGACCGCGAGCGCCGGACGCGCCGGTCGGACGTCGCCTTCTGGCTGCACCTCGCCGCCGCACCGATGATCGCGCATCCGGTGTTCCACATGCTCGGCGTGTTCGGTGGGGATATCGGGATTGGCACAGCCGTGATCGTGCTCGCGCTGTACCTCGCCTTCGCCTTCGTCGCGCTGGCGGTGGACCGGCGTGCGCTGCTTGTCTCCAGCCTCGTCTATGTTCTCTACGCGATGTACGCGCTGTTCCAGAATGCGGGCGCGGTCGAGCTGGCCTGGGCGTTCACCGCATTGGTGATCGGATCGGCACTGCTGACGCTTTCGGCCTTCTGGCCGACGATGCGGCGGAAAGTCGTTGCGTCGCTCGGCAGCCTCGGCGATCGCTTGCCGCCCGTCGGGCAGATAGTTCCGGCCTGATATATTGATCGATTCCATACCCCGTTCGGGCTGAGCCTGTCGAAGCCCTGCGCACCACAATCGATGCCGCATGGGTGGCGCGCAGCCCTTCGACAAGCTCAGGGCGAACGGAATAAGGTGTATCAAGCACGTGAACCGGCAACAGCCGCGCCTGCTAGTCGACAATCTTCATCAATCGCCGCTCGACCGGCGCGAGGACCGGGCCGAGTTCATGGCCCCGTTTCAGCACCACGCCGTGCTCGCCGACCAATGACCACATGCCCTGCTTGTTGCGCAGCGCCGGGCGTTTCTCGATCCGGAACTCGGGCCGTTCGGCGGCGCGGCGGAAGGCGGCGAAGATCGCCGCATCCTGCGCGAACTCGATCGCATAATCGCGCCACAGCCCCGCCGCGACCATCCGGCCATAGAGATCGAGGATGCGCGTCAGCTCAAGCCGTTCGAACCCGATTTGCGGCGCAACGCCGCGCGGAACGGGAAAGGGTGTGACCGTCCCCATCAGGCAGCGAACGTCCGATCACGCACGATCGCGCCGATCCTCATTTTCCGCCAGCAACGCGTCGAGCCGCTTGCGCATCGTCTCCAGCTCGCAGCGCAGCAGTTCGACCTTTTGCGTCGCGGGATCGAACATTTCGCTGCACGGCGTGCCATAGGCGAGGAACCCGGCCGGCTTCTGCCCGCCCTCGACCATCGTCGCGCGCGCCGGGATGCCGACCATCACCGCGCCCTCGACCACATCGCGCGTCACCACGGCGTTGGCACCGACGCGCGATCCCTTGCCGAGTGTGATCGGCCCGAGCACCTGCGCACCCGATCCGATGATGACATTGTCGCACAGCGTAGGATGGCGCTTGCCGCCGACGCCATTGTCGGGGTTTGTGCCGCCAAGCGTAACGCATTGGTAAATCGTGACGTTATCGCCGATCAGCGCGGTCTCCCCGATGACGACGAAGCCGTGGTCGATGAAGAAATTGCGCCCGATCGTGGCACCCGGATGAATGTCGATCCCGGTCAGGAAACGCGAGAAATGGTTGACCGCACGCGCGAGAAAGAACAGCCGCGCCTTGAACAGCGCGTGCGCGATGCGGTGGTATCCGAGCGCCCACACGCCGGGATAGGTCAGAATTTCCAAACGCGACCGGGGTGCCGGGTCCCGCGCCTTGATCGAATCGAGATAGGCGATCAATCGACCCATCATACCGGTATCCCCTTTGTATCGGCGACTATCTAGGGCGTCGGCCTGCCGAATTAAAGAACCGTCCCATCGTTAACTTCAGCGCACTAAACCCTATCTACCTTGTGGGATTTGGGCGCTGCGGTGCAGGATCGGCTATGCCAGACTTCTCGACCGTCGATTTCGCCGCCATTTTCGCCATCATGCTGCCCTTCATTCTGGTCGGTTTCGCCGCGCAGATGGTCGATGGTGCGCTCGGCATGGCGTTCGGGATCATCAACAGCACATTGCTGGTCGTGTTCCTTGGCGTCCCCCCAGCGCTCGCCTCGGCGAGCGTCCACGCGGTTGAAACCTTCACCACCGCTGCGTCGGGTGTGAGCCACGTCCTGCATCGCAATGTCGATTGGCGGCTGTTCCGACGGCTGGTGATTCCCGGCGTGCTCGGCGGAATCCTCGGGGCCTATGTGCTGAGTAACATCGATGGCTCGGTCGCGCGGCCGTTCGTGATGACGTATCTCGCCGCGATCGGCCTGTATCTGCTCTATCGCGCCTACCGCGGTAACGTCCAACCCCGCGAGCCGAAGATTATCGAGCCGCTCGGTTTCGCCGGCGGCTTCCTCGATGCGGCAGGTGGCGGCGGCTGGGGGCCGGTGGTGACGTCCAACCTGCTGGTGCAGGGTGCCGCACCGCGCACCACGATCGGCACCGTCAACACGTCGGAATTCTTCCTGACCGCGACGATCTCTGCGACCTTCATCGCGACGCTGGGTTTTGCGGAGTTCACGCTGCAGACGCTTGGCATTCTGATCGGCGGCTTGCTCGCCGCCCCGTTTGGCGCAGTGATCGCCAAGCGGGTGCCGCCCCGCCCGTTGATGGGCCTGGTCGGTGCCCTGCTGACCGTGACGAGCGCCTATTCGGTCTGGGCGGCGCTCAACAAGTAGAAGATTTTGTTCGCGCGGAGGCGCGGCGAGAAGACGGTGGCCGAAGGGCCGCAGAAGACGTGCCGCGATGCGATGCGCAGTCCCTTCTTCTTTTTCGTCTCCGCGCCTCCGCGCGAACCGAATCGACGGTTCGCAGTACGACGACGCTAGTTCAGTGCGGAATGCACCGTCGCGACCGCCTTCATCACCGCGCCGATCCGGACCGAGGTCTGAATTGCCTCGGCGGTGACGCCGGCCTTCTTCAAAATCTGCTCATGGCTGTCGATGCACATGCCGCAGCCGTTCATCGCGCTGACCGCGAGGCTGAACAGTTCGAAATCGACCTTGTCGATGCCGGGCTGGCCGATCAGGTTCATCCGCAGCTTGGCGGGCATCCGCTGATATTCGTCATTCCCGGCGAGATGCGTGAAGCGATAATAGACGTTGTTCATCGCCATCAGCGCCGCCGCGCCACGCGCCGCATTGGCCGCCTCGGGCGAGAGTTTGGGCGCGCATTCGAGCTCGGCGGCATCGACCAGCGGCTTGTAGCCGGTTGCGTGCGCGCAGGCGAGCAGCAGGCCGAACTTCTGCTGATCGGGCAGATGCGCTTCGTTCAGCAGCGACCCGACGTTGAGCCGGATGTCCTTGGCGAAATCCGGGAGCGCCCCGGCGAATTCCTTGAGTGACATTGATATTTCCCTATCCAAATACACGTCACCCCAGCGCAGGCTGGGGTCTCAAGCGGGGGAGCGTCACGCCCGTCCCACAAAGACCCCAGCTTTCGCTGGGGTGACGGCAAGGGCGGGAGCGACCGTCAAGCCGCCCCGCGCTTCAAGACTTACGCCGCCAGCTGAAGGACGTCGTCGCCCTTGTTCCAGTTGCACGGGCACAGCTCGTCGGTCTGCAGCGCGTCGAGCACGCGCAGCGTCTCGGCGGGGTTGCGGCCGACGTTCAGGCCGTTGACCTGCACCGCCTGGATGATGTTGTCGGGATCGATGATGAAGGTCGCGCGAAACGCAACATGCTCGTTCTTGTCGAGAATGCCGAGCGCCGAGGCGAGCACCGCACCGTTATCCGCCAGCCACGGGAAGTCCGCCGCCGCCAGATCCGGGTCCGACTTGCGCCAGGCGAGGTGGACGTGCGCGGTGTCGGTCGAAGCGCCGATCAGCACGGCGTCACGATCCTCGAAATCCTGCTTCAGGTTCGCGTAACCGACGATCTCGGTCGGGCAGACGAAGGTGAAATCCTTCGGCCAGTAGAACAGCACCTTCCACTTGCCCGGGAACGCATCCTGGCTGAGCGTTTCGCCAGCGGGAAGCGCGTTCGTGCCCTGCTGCACGGGAACGGTGAATTCGGGGAGCTTGTCGCCGATGGTAAGCATAGTCGTGGCCTCCTGATGAAACGGGGCCTTGTTCGACATCCTCAGGCACGCGGCGTGCTCCGCCGTCTTTGCTGCAGTGCATATAGGCGCTGTTTATTATCGATCCAATGGGTTATTTGTTCGTCCCTGATCGAGTGGAGCGATAAATGGCGACCTACCTGCCGACGCTGAAGCAATTGCAATATCTGGTCGCTTTGCAGGACCACGGCCATTTCGGGCGCGCGGCGGACGCCTGTTTCGTCACGCAATCGACGCTGTCCGCCGGGATTCGCGAGCTGGAAACGCTGATCGGGGTGATTCTGGTCGAACGCACCCGACGCGTGGTGCGCTTCACGCCCTTGGGCGACCGGATTGCCGACAAGGCGCGGCGCGTGCTGCGCGAGGCGGAGGAACTGGGCGACATGGCGCGCGCGGCGGGACGCCCCTTGTCCGGCGAGATGCGGATGAGCGTCATCCCGACGATCGCGCCGTTCATGCTGCCGCGCATTCTGCCGCGCTTGCGCCGTGACTATCCCGATCTGAAGCTGTTCCTGCGCGAGGAGCCAAGCGGCCCGGCGTGCGAGGGGCTGCACCACGGCCGCGCCGATTGCGTGCTGCTCGCTTTGCCCTACGCCTGTGGCGAGGTGGCGTCGCAATTCCTGTTTGACGACAAATTGTTCATTGCCGGGCAGCCGGGCGACATGGGCAACGTCTCCCTCGCGATGCCCTCCGCCGAGATTGACGAGACGCGCTTGCTGCTGCTCGAAGACGGGCATTGCCTGAAGGACCATGCGCTGTCCGCCTGCGCGCGGCCCGAATTGCGCGCCGAGGCGACGATGATGGGCACGTCGCTGCATACGATCGTGCAGATGATCGATAATGGGCTGGGGCTGACGATGCTGCCCGAAATGGCGCTGAAGGCGGGCATTCTTGATCACACCGGGCTGGTCGCGCGGCCGCTTGATGCGGCCAATCCGGCGCGCAAGATCGCGCTCGTCTGGCGACGCGGATCCCCGCGTGAGAAGGATTTTCAATTGCTCGCAACCGCGCTGGCCGAGGCCGCCTAGGAACCAAAATCGCCCCTCGCCCGTATCTCCCCCGCGCGGTCCCACCCGGACCCGCCCGTTTCAAGTGGAGAGATTCATGATTTCCAAGAGCAAATTCCTTGTGACTGCCGCGATCGCCAGTGCCCTGTCGATCGGCGCTGCCGCGACCGCACAGACCACCCCGGCACCTGCCGCAGCAGCGCCGACCGCACCGGCAGCCACGCCGAACCCAACGGTTGGCGGCGCTGCAATGGAAGCAACCAAGCCGATCGCGGTCAATGCCGCAGCGGCTCCGAACCTTTCGACGCTGGTCACCGCAGTAAAGGCGGCGGGCCTCGCCACCACGCTTTCCGGCCCGGGTCCGTTCACAGTGTTCGCGCCGACCAACGACGCGTTCACCCGTCTTGCGCCGGGCACGGTCGAAAAGCTGCTCAAGCCCGAGAACAAGGCGACGCTCGCCAAGGTGCTGACGTACCACGTGGTGCCCGGCACGATCACCTTCGCCGATCTGCAGGAAAAGGCGAAGGCGAACGGCGGCAAGGTCGTGCTGACGACGGTCGAGGGTGAGCCGCTGACGCTCGACGTGAGCGCAACTGCGGTGCAGTTGACCGACGTCAATGGCAACAAGAGCTTTATCGAGACCCCCGACGTCAAGCAGTCGAACGGCGTCGTCCACGTCGTCAACGGCGTGGTGCTGCCGAAGCTCGGCTAATCGCTCCACCGCGCGGCGGCGGCATCGTCGCTGCCGCGCGGCTCTACCCAGCTTGCCGCGCCCCCGCGCGTTTCCTTCTTCCAGAACGGCGCATCG
>JAIXZV010000192.1 GCA_027489365.1 Sphingomonadales bacterium | reverse complement strand
GCTCGAGCCCGTCGCGCAGGCGTAGCTCCGCCTCCCGGTCAGCCCGGGTGACGATCTCGCCCGGGCTCTTCTCGACGATGTCGTGCGCGCGCAAGGTGCGGAACCGGGGCAGGATCTCGCGCGCGGCAACCTCGCGCATCAGCGCGGCGACGGGGGTCTTCAACTGCATGGGAACGCGCCTCAGGCCGCGACGCTGGTCAGCCGGGGCTTGGCGACGGCGGCGATGCGCTCGCGCATCATCGCAATCCGTGCCTGATCCTCGCGCGCGATGCTCTCGTAATAATCGCGCTTGTTCTCGAGCCAGGCGAGCTCGAAGGCGACGGCGTTGGCGATCGCGTCCTCGAACCGCGCCGACTCTGCCATGCTGCCGTCGAAGACCACCTTGCGGGTTTCGAAGCGGGTCAGCTTCACACTGCGGATCTCGCGCAGCGCATCCATCGCTTCAACCGCGACCGAGCCACCAACGACCAGATCGAGATCGTTGGCGAGACAGTCCTGTGCCGCGATCAGCACGGCGTGGGTGATTTTGCGATGGTTGATGTCGCTGCGCAGCATCCCCTTCGACAGGGTAAAATCGACCCGGCCGAACACGATGCCGTCGAGCCGCGCACGCGCGATCGGCAGCATCTCGTCAAGCACCGCGAGCGTCGCGCCGGTTTCGAGGTTGAATAGAAATTCGGTGCCCTCGTGACCCGCGCCATAAACCTTGTCGCGCGCATCGGCGAATTTGGAGAGCGCATAGGGCGTCTCGACCATCGGCGCGATGATATGATCGATCCCGTACAGGCGCGAGGCATACAGGTCCGAGATCGCCTCGCAGCCACCGATCTTGAGCGCCACCTTCAGGTCGGCACGGCGGATAAGCTCCAGCAAGCGCAGGAATTCGTCGGGTCGCGTGCCTTCCGCTTCAAATTCCGCTTTCACGGCGAGGACGCCGAATTCGTCGCGCCCCCGCTTGAGCATATCGAGCATGCGGCGTTCGGTAGTGTTCATAAACGCTGGTATCCCCTGCTGGTGGCTGGTTTGCAGGGAAGACGGGGCCGCTCGAAAAAAGCCGTAACGGGCTTGATGAAATTTTTTGGTTACGGAATGGGCGTCGCGAATCCGTCCTCGCCGCATGGGGAAAAGCAACCTGTTTCTGATCGTCGTGGCGCTGGCGGCCCCCGCAGCGGGACGGCCGCTCGGCCATGAAACGGCACGCGCCATCCGCGTCTCGTCCAACTTCGGCAACCGGATCGATCCGGTGATCGGTACGACGGCGATGCACCGCGGCGTCGATCTCGCCGGTCCCGCCGGTACGCCGATCCTGGCGGCCGCGGCCGGCGTCGTCCGTTTTGCCGGACCGCGCGGCGGCTATGGCAATTTCGTCGAGATCGCCCATCCCGATGGCTCGCATACCCGCTATGGCCATATGGGGCGGTTGCTGGTGTCGACCGGCACGACGGTCGATCGGGGCACCATCCTTGGCCTGATGGGGTCGACCGGACGGTCGACGGGAAGCCACCTCCATTTCGAATATCTGCTGGGCGGGGTGGCGGTCGATCCGCTTTCCTATCTCGGCTCGGGCCCGGCGCGACGGCCCGCGCCCCGCCGCGTGCCGCCATCGCCACGCCTCGAAGCGACCGTCCCGTTCCGCTCTGCTTTTGCCCGCGCGCGCGATGCGGCGGTTGCGCCCACGGAAGGCGCACGGTGACGCTGGCGTCGGCACCCTCCCATCCGTATACGGACCGTCACTTCGCGCGCCGCGCGAGGGTTTTCGGTGTGGCCAGAGGGGGCTTGGCACGCCGCTACAGGAGTGCTTTTGCGCCCGTCATGACGACCCCACCGGCCATTGACGGGTTGCAGCGTGTTCTCCTTAGCGAACGCGCAAAGTTGCTCCGCTTCCTCGCGGTCCGCGGCGCTGGCGACGATGCCGAGGATGTGCTCCAGGACCTGTGGCAGCGAATCGCGAGCGCTCGGCACGAACCGATCAGCGATCCGCTGTCCTATCTGTTCCGCGCGGCCGAGAATGTCATGCGCGATCGCCAACGCAGCCATGTCAGCCGGGAACGACGCCAGCGTGATTGGCACGACGCGAGCACAGTCGACTATGACGAACAACCCGGCGAACGCGGTCTGATCGCGCGCGAACGGCTGCGGGAGGCCGAACAGGTACTCGCAGCGCTCGGCCCGCGCGTCGCCGACATCTTCCGTAGATATCGGCTAGACGGCATGGGGCAGGCGGCGATCGCGCGAGAATTCGGCCTCAGCCTCAGCTCGGTCGAAAAGGATTTGCACAAAGCCTACA
This sequence comes from Sphingomonadales bacterium, assembly GCA_027489365.1. Lineage (GTDB taxonomy): Bacteria > Pseudomonadota > Alphaproteobacteria > Sphingomonadales > Sphingomonadaceae > Sphingomonas. The sequence goes on along the minus strand of JAIXZV010000192.1, from coordinate 11,530 downwards.
GCGCTCTGGCGCAATTGAGGGCGAAATTCGATGCGGAATGATCAATACGATTCCGTCTTCGACGCAAGGGGAGAGTGATGGAAGAACCGGGGGTCATCGCTGATATTGCGCGCGGCTGGGTAATCCGCGTCAGCGATCCCGCGTTTAGCGACTGGGACGCGCTGACCGACTGGCTCGCCGAGGACCCTGCGCATGTCGTGGCGTACAATGCCGCGATCGACGACGAGGCGTGGGCGGACGCGCTGTTGGCGACGCCGCAACCGCGCCCGATCGAAGCTACCCAAGTCGCGCCGACACGGCCACTGCGCGGGCGCATCCTGCGCCGGAGTGGCGGAGTGCTGGCGGTTGGACTGGCAGTTTTGGCGAGCATGGGTGGCTGGCTTGCGCTGGGCGGGACCGTGCGGGACATCACGACCGCCCCTGGCGAGCGACGCACGCTCGCGCTGGCGGACGGATCGAGCGTCGTGCTGAATGGCGCGACCCATGTCAGGATCGGCGCGCGCGAGGCCGAGTTGCTCGGCGGCGAGGCGCTGTTCCAGATCAGGCACGACGCGGCGCGCCCCTTCGTCGTTCGTGCCGGCGCGACTCGGCTGGTCGATGCCGGCACCGTGTTCAACGTGGTCGCGGCCGGCAAGGCGCTCGACGTCGCGGTCGCCCAAGGTGTGGTGCTGTACCGCGCGGGCGCAAGCGACATCCGGCTGGACGCTGGCAAGGCCCTGTCGCGCGTTGACGACGACGCTGAACCGGTGCTGCGCACTACCGAACCGCAGGCAGTGGGATCGTGGAGTTCGGGTTTCCTGCAATATACCGCCGCGCCGCTCGCCCAGATCGCGGCGGATCTCTCGCGCAACCTTGGCGCACCAGTCCGGGTCGGCGACGGTGCGGGCGCGCAGCGCTTCACCGGGACTTTGGCGATCACGGGAACCCCCGACGCTGTGCTGGCGAGAATCGCACCCCTGCTCGGCGTGCGCTTCGTGAAGGACGGTGCAGGCTGGAGGATGATGTCCCGCGATGGCGCCGCTCGCTAGGCTCCTGCCGCTCGGCGTAATGCTGTACGCCGCTCCTGCCGCCGCGCAGAACGGCGCGACCGACATACGCGTGCCGGCCGGGCCGCTCGCCGCTTCGATCCGTGTGCTGGGCCAGCAGGCACATGTCAGCATCGGCTTTCGCGACCCGAAGCTGGCGAAGCTGAAATCGCACGCGGTGCGGGGCCATTTCACACCGGCCGAGGCGCTGGCGCGGATGCTGGTCGACACCGGCGCGTGGGCGCGACAGGTTGCGCCAGACAGCTTCTCGATCGAGCCTGCGACCGCCGCAGCACCCCCTCCCCGATCGGCCGCGCAACCCCGCCGCCCGGCCATGCCCGCGCCCCAGTCCATCGACGCACCCGACGAGGACATCGTCGTGACCGCCAGCAAGCGCGCGATCCCGCTCGCCAGTTATCCCGGGGGCGTGCAGGTGGTCGACGGCAGCGCGCTGAGCATCGCCGAAAGCGCGCGCGGTTCGGACGCGATCGAGATGCGCGCGGCGAGCGTCAGTTCGACGCATCTCGGGCCGGGGCGCAACAAATTGTTCATTCGCGGCATCGCCGATTCGAGCTTCGTCGGGCCGACTCAGGCTACGGTCGGTCAATATTGGGGCAATAGCCGCATTACGTACAGCGCGCCCGACCCGAGCCTGCGCCTGTATGACGTCCGCAGCATCGAGGTGCTGGAGGGGCCGCAGGGCACGCTCTACGGCGCTGGCTCGCTCGGCGGCGTGGTGCGTGTGGTACCGCGCTCGCCCGATCTTTACGATGCCTCCGGTCAGATCTGGGGCGGCGGGCAATGGGTCCAGCATGGCAGCCCCGGGGCCGACGGCGGCGCGATCGTCAACGTGCCGCTGGTCGAGGGCAAACTCGCACTGCGCGCGCTGGCGTTCGGCACCGCTGAAGGTGGCTATATCGACGATGTCGCGCGCAAGCACGACGACGTCAACACGGTCCGCACTCTCGGCGGCAGGGCGGCGCTGCGCTACGAACCGGGCGGCGGCTGGTCGATCGACCTGACCGGACTCGGCCAGCGCATCCATGGCGACGACAGCCAATATGCCGATCGCGGCGGCTCCGGCCTTACCCGCGCCAGCGCGATCGCGCAGCCGTTCCGCAACGAGTATTGGCTGGTCGATCTCGTTGCGCGCAAGACGTGGGGACCGACCGAGTTCACCGCCTCGCTCGGCTATTCGGGGCAGCGTGTGCTCGAAGTTTTCGAGGGGCTCTCGCTCGCCGATCCCGCCCGGCCCGACATCCAGCCAGCGGCGAACGCGGTGAGTGGTGCCTATAGCCAGGACAATCGCGTGAAAATGCTGACCGCCGAGGCGCGGCTGGCGCGACGCGGCGCGGACGGAACCGGCTGGGTGGTCGGGCTGAGCGTGCTGCACAATATCGCGCTCGTCAAACGCGGGCTGGACGGCAATGATCTCCCGATACGGTCCGCGCTGACCGGCGTGCGCAACCAAGTCGACGAGGTGACGCTCTATGGCGAGGGTACGGTCAAGCTGATCGACCGGCTGACCTTGACGGCAGGCGGTCGGGCGACGCGCTCGACGCTGTCCGGCCAGGCCGAGGACGTGGCCGATGCCATCGCGCTGCGCTTCGATGCACGCGCCAGCAGCACCCGTACCGAGACGCGCTTCCTGCCCTCTGTCGCCCTCGCCTATCGCGCCAATCGCAACTGGACGGTGTTCGCGCGCTACCAGCAGGGTTTTCGCCCCGGGGGCATCGCAGTGCGGCAGAATTTCATCCAGCGTTTCAACGGCGATCGCATCCAAACGGTGGAAGGTGGCGCGCGGTTCGGGTCGCGCACGCTGGAGACCAGCCTGACCGCATCCTGGTCCGACTGGCGCGATATCCAGGCGGACGTGGTCGATGGCTTCGGCTTCCCGACCACCGTCAACATCGGCAACGGGCGCGTGCTGTCGATCGGCTGGAGCGCTAAATGGCATCCGACCGCGCGCTTTACGCTCGAAGCCGCATTGTACTTTAACGACAGCCGTATCGTCAGCCCGTCTACCAGTGCGATCACGCTGGTCGTTAACAACGCGATCGCGAACGAGGTAGGCGGTCCGGCCGCGCAGGTCACCATGATCGACCAAAGCCGGTTGCCCAACGTCGCCAACAAGAGCGGACGGCTTGGCTTGACCTATACGGCCCCGTTACGAGCCGGAAACCGTTTAGAGGTGAACGGCTTCGCGCGCTATATTGGCGATTCGGTGCTGGGCATCGGCGCGATCCTTGGGCGACCGCAGGGCAATTATGTCGATACCGGCATGGATGCGCGGATCGGCAATGACCGCCGCGGCATCAGCCTGTCGCTTACCAACTTGCTCGACACGCGCGGCAATCGCTTCGCGCTCGGCTCGCCGTTCCTGATCCGCGAGCAGAACCAGATCACCCCGCTCCAACCGCGGAGTGTCCGGATCGGATTCGATCTGGCGTTCTAGAGTCTGTCAGCTTTATCTTGCCCGAGCAGGTCTTGATCCAACTTCCGTTCAATTATGTGGCGGTTTACGAGCAAGCCGTGGCAGAGCTTGATACGATGCGCCGGTCGTGTTCCGCCCGGAGCGCGGTGCCAAGATCGAGGTGCGGACGCCTGTGCCCGGAAAGAACTCTAATAGACCGAGATGCACGTCCGATACTGGCGCCAACTGTTCGTGACACGCTGGCGTGGCCGGGAGAAATGGTGGGAGGCGTTTCGGGAAGCGCCGCCATCGGACTTCGACTTTCCATTTAGCGAACCCTGCCTTCATCGCGCCTGGGATTCGATCGAGGGCGTGGTGCCGGTACTTAGCCCTTTGAAGTGAATGCTGTTTGACGCAATTCATGCGGGGTGATTTCAGCAATCGGTCGCGTGCACAGAGACGGAGAAAGCTTCGACAAAAGCCACCGGGTTTCCGCGACCGTCACTACGGCCCGGTCTTCGGCCTCCAGCTTGTCGATGTATTCGTCGGCGAACGTGTTTGCGGTTGCGACCCGTTGTGCGATTCGAGGCTCTCGCGTGGCCAACGCAGTATCGCTGCCCGCTTGCCGCCGGTCTCCCCTGCTTTCGCCAGCTTAATCCCCACGTCGGTCACCCCAATCATCGTCCCTTCCGCATCGGTGCGAAATGGTCGCTGGCGAAAAGGCGCCCAAAGAGCCACCCAAAAAGGCCCCCACTTTTGCGCGATTATTGGCGAACGCCAGCAACCGAGAGCGGTCAATAAGAGGGCTAAACTAGCGGATTTCGCTGGTTTTTTCAACCTATCGCGGGCATCGACGGATAGGAAAATGGTGCCCGGAAGAGGACTCGAACCTCCACGCCCTTGCGAGCGCCAGCACCTGAAGCTGGTGCGTCTACCAATTCCGCCATCCGGGCACGAGAGTGTTAAGGCACGAAGGCCGTAAACATCCGGTAGGACGCGGCCCTTAGGGCGGTGGGCTTGGCCTTGTCAACACGTGGCGTGCTGGGGCAAGGGACCCAAGCGGGATTTATCGCCAAGGGTACAGCGACATGAAGGACACATTGGTTACGCTGATCGGCGGCGGGGGGTTTCTCGGCCGCTACGTCGCGCAGGCGTTGCTGGCGCGCGGGGCGCGGGTGCGAATCGCGCAGCGCGACCCGCGCAGCGCCTTTTTTCTCAAGCCGCTGGGGGGGCTTGGGCAGACACAGTTCGTCGCGGCGGACATTTCCAAGCCCGAATCGATCGCGCGCGCGGTCGCCGGGTCGGATGTGGTGATCAATCTGGTCGGCATTCTGAACGGCAATTTCCAGAAGGTTCAGGTCGAGGGCGCGCGAATCGTCGCCGAGGCCGCGGCACAGGCCGGTGCCAGCGCCTTCATCCATGTCTCCGCGATCGGCGCCGATTCGGCATCGGATTCGGCATATGGCCGGTCCAAGGGCGACGGCGAGGCGGCGGTGCGCGCGGCATTCCCGGCGGCCACCATCCTGCGCCCCTCGATCGTGTTCGGGCGCGAGGATCAGTTCGTCAATCGCTTCGCCGCGATGATCGCCAGCGCGCCGGTCGTGCCGGTGCTGCGCGCAGGCACCAAATTCCAGCCGGTCTATGTCGGCGATGTCGCAGATGCGGTGGTGGCGGCGCTCGATCATCCCGAGCTCGCGGCGGGCAAGACATTGGAGCTTGGCGGACCCGATGTTCTAACGATGGGGGCGCTGGTGCGCTGGATCGCCAAAACGACGGGGCGCAAGCGCGCGATCGTCGAATTGCCCGACGCGATCGGCGCGACGATCGCGACGTTCGGGTTCCTGCCGGGCGCACCGATCACGGCGGACCAATGGAAGATGCTGGCGCGAGACAATATCGTATCGGGTGATGACGGGCTGAAGACGCTCGGCATCGTCCCTACCCCGCTCGATTCGGTCGCGAGCGGCTGGCTCGTGCGCTACCGCAAGGGCGGTCGCTTTGCCCTGCCCACGACCGCCTGAGCGCGGACACAGGGGACTTTCGTGACCGACATCATCAGCATCATCCTGCTCGGCATCGTCGAGGGGGTGACCGAGTTCCTGCCGGTCTCCTCGACCGGCCACCTGATCCTCGCGACCAAATTGCTTGGCTATGACGCCGAGAAATGGGCGGTGTTCAACATCGTGATCCAATTGGGATCGATCCTGGCGATCGTCGTGCTGTATTGGCGGACGTTCTGGGCGGTCGGGCTGGGGCTGCTGCGGCGCGATCCGGTATCGATCCGTTTCGTGCGCAATTTGCTGGTCGCGTTCGTGCCGGCCGCGGTGATCGGTCTTGCGATCCACAAGCAGATCGAAGCGCTGCTCGGCAATGCCGAGGTCGTGTCGATCGCGCTGATCATCGGCGGCATCGCGATCATCGCGGTCGAGCGTTTCGCGCCGAAGAGCGACATCGTGGGGGTCGCGGACATTCCGCTGGGGAAGGTCGTCGGCATCGGTTTCCTGCAATGCCTGGCGATGGTGCCGGGGGTGAGCCGGTCGGGGGCGACGATCCTGGGGGCGCTGGCACTCGGCGTCGAGCGGCGGACCGCGGCGGAGTTCAGCTTCTTCCTCGCGATCCCGACGATGCTCGGCGCGACGACGCTCGAACTGGTCAAGAACCGCGAAGCGTTGCTGAGCGGGGTCGGCGTTGGCTTCGGCGCGATCGCGCTTGGTTTCGCAGTTGCGTTCATCGTCGCGGTGATCGTGGTGAAGGCGTTCGTCGGCGTGGTGACGCGCTACGGCTTCGTGCCGTTCGCCTGGTACCGCATCGTGGCGGGGACTGCGGCGCTGCTCTGGCTGGCCACCCTATAGGTCCGGTTCGGGCATATTATCGCGAGCCAATCGCGATGGGCCGGTTGAATGACGCGGCAATCAAATTAAATAGGTCAGTATAGCTTACCAAAAGCACGTTTTGTGCGTGACAGCCCTGGATTTTGAAGGTATCGGCGCTTCCCGAAAGGGTGGTCCATGGCTGACACGTCGCTATTGAAGTTCGTCGATCGCGAGCAAGCCTATCCGGCCAAGCGCGAACCCGAGCTGCGCGCGGAGGATTTCCGCGAGATCGCTGATCGCTACGCGACGACCGAGGCGGAGGATCAGGCCGGGCGCTGCTCGCAATGCGGCGTGCCCTATTGCTCGGTGCATTGCCCGCTGCACAATCACATCCCCGACTGGCTGCGGCTGACCGCCGAGGGGCGGTTGCGCGAGGCGTATGAACTGAGCAATTCCACCTCGACCATGCCCGAGATTTGCGGCCGCATCTGCCCGCAGGACCGGCTGTGCGAGGGCAATTGCGTGATCGAATTCTCCGGCCACGGCGCGGTGACGATCGGATCGGTCGAGAAGTTCATCACCGATACGGCGTGGGAAGAAGGCTGGGTCGAGCCGCTAATCCCCGGTGCACCACGCGGGCAATCGGTCGCGGTGATTGGCGCTGGCCCGGCGGGCCTCAGCGCAGCGGAATATCTGCGCGTCAACGGTTATGAGGTGCATGTCTACGACCGCTACGATCGCGCGGGCGGGCTGCTGACCTATGGCATCCCCGGCTTCAAGCTGGAGAAGCCCGTCGTGATGCGCCGCGTCGAGCGGTTGAAGGCGGGCGGGATCGTGTTCCACCACGGCTTCGAAGTCGGGCGCGATGCGAGCCTGGACGAACTGCGCCAGCGCCACGATGCGGTGCTGATCGCCACCGGCGTGTACCGCGCCCGCGCGATCAAGGCACCGGGCGTCGAGGCGAACGGCGTGATCGACGCGCTCGATTTCCTGACCGCGTCGAACCGCAAGGGCTTTGGCGATGCCGTCCCCGCGTTTGACGACGGCAGCCTGAACGACGAGGGCAAGCATGTCGTGGTGATCGGCGGTGGCGATACCGCGATGGATTGCGTGCGCACTGCGGTGCGCCAGGGTGCGGCTTCGGTCAAATGCCTCTACCGCCGCGACCGCGCCAACATGCCGGGATCGCAACGCGAAGTGAATAACGCCGAGGAGGAAGGCGTCGAATTCGTCTGGCTCTCCGCGCCCGAAAGCTTTGTCGGCGGCGAGACGGTGACGGGCGTGAAGGCTAGCGCGATGCGGCTCGGCGCGCCCGATGCGAGCGGTCGCCGCGCGCCCGAGATCGATCCGGCGGGCGGTTTCGACGTGCCCGCCGATCTGGTGATCAAGGCGCTCGGCTTCGATGCCGAGGATTTGCCGACCTTGTTCGGTGCGCGCGAGCTCGGCGTTACGCGCTGGGGCACGGTGCTGGTCGACAACAAGACGCTAATGACCAGCCTCGACGGCGTGTTTGCGGCGGGCGACATCGTGCGTGGTGCTTCGCTGGTGGTCTGGGCGATCCGCGACGGGCGTGATGTGGCCGCGACCATGCACAAATATCTGAAGGCGAAGGCGAGCGCGGGGAGGAAGGCGGCGTGACGATCCCCTCACTGTTGGCTGTTCTGGCCACACTGAACTTTGCGCAGACATCCGGCGTGCCTGCCCAAACGGGCGGCGCTCAGAAGACGAGCGAGATTGCCGCCGTTCCGGCGCCGACGCCCTCGGACAATGCGATGCGCATCGCAAAATCGCTGGCTGGCGAAGAATTGGTCCGTGCAACAACAACTCGAATAGTACGCGATCAGATGCCGAAGGCGCTCGCCAACGAGCCGAATTTTCAAAAAATGGAGCAAGCCTTCCCCGGAATTGGAAAAGAGTTTTTGAGTGTGGTGGAGCCCATCGCTGTTGCTGCGGCGATTAAGCACTTGCCGATTTATCAGGCCAACGTCGCAGCGTTTTTTGACCGACGTATGTCTCCGTCCGAAGTAAGCGCCACCGCAGACTTTTACAGCTCTCCTGCTGGTCGCCATATGATGGCACTCGCCGCGTCCGGCATGAACTTCGACGGGATGCTCAAGCGTCAACTAGAGACGGGGGGTAAAGCCGACGTCTTGCCGAGCGAAATCGCGAGCCTCGCGATGGCGACTGCGATGCCAACGGTAAAGCAGCTCGATCCATCCGAACTCAAAGCACTGATGACGTTTGCAGTTTCGCCGGCTGGCGTGAAGCTAAATCAGATGCGCGGAGAGATTGCAGCGCTTGCGGCCGCAGAAAGTAGCCGCTCGGACCCGGCCGCCGAGGCGCAAATCGCTGAAGCCGTACAAACCCTGGTCAAGCGGCGCGTCAGCGCCGAAGCAAAGAAGTAGGTTCGAATGACCGACCAACGCGCCTATCTCGCCGAGCACGGCATGTACCGCCCCGAATTCGAGGGCGATGCCTGCGGCGTCGGTCTTGTCGCCGCGACCGATGGCACGCCGTCGCGCCGCGTCGTGCAGTCGGCGATCGATGCGCTGAAGGCCGTCTGGCACCGTGGCGCGGTCGATGCCGATGGCAAGACCGGTGACGGGGCTGGCCTCCACATCGATTTGCCGCTCAAATTCTTCGACGATGCGATTGCCGCCTCGGGCCACACGCCGCTGCCCAACCGCCTCGCGGTGGGCATGATCTTCCTGCCGCGCACCGATCTCGGCGCGCAGGAGGCGTGCCGTACGATCATCGAGAGCGTGATCATCGATGAGGGCTATACCATCTATGGCTGGCGGCAGGTGCCGGTCGATGTCTCGGTGATCGGCCAGAAGGCGCAGGCCACGCGGCCCGAGATCGAGCAGATCATGATCGCGGGCCCCCTGCCCGAGGAACAGAGCGCCGCCGAGTTCGAGAAGAACCTCTATCTCGTCCGCCGTCGGATCGAGAAGCGCGTGATCGCGGCGCAAATTCAGGGTTTCTACGTCTGCAGCCTGTCGTGCGTGTCGATCATCTACAAGGGCCTGTTCCTCGCCGAGAGCCTGTCGGTTTTCTATCCCGATTTGCGCGACATGCGCTTTGAGAGCCGCGTCGCGATCTTCCATCAGCGTTATTCGACCAACACCTTCCCGCAATGGTGGCTGGCGCAGCCCTTCCGCTGTCTGGCGCCCACTACCGAGATCTACACGATCCGCGGCAATAAGAACTGGATGCTCAGCCACGAGATCAAGATGGCGAGCCTGTCGTTCGGCGAGCATAGCGAGGACATCAAGCCGGTGATCCCGGCGGGTGCGTCCGATACCGCAGCGCTCGATGCCGTGTTCGAGGCGATTTGCCGTTCGGGCCGCGACGCCCCGACCGCCAAGCTGATGCTGGTGCCCGAAGCGATGGCGCCGAATAGCGACATGCCGGCCGAGCATCTCGCGATGTACCAATATCTGGCGAGCGTGATGGAGCCGTGGGACGGCCCCGCTGCGCTGGCGATGACCGATGGCCGCTGGGCCGTGGCGGGCATGGACCGCAATGCGCTGCGCCCCTTGCGCTATGTCCGCACGATCGACGGGTTGCTGATCGTCGGGTCGGAGAGCGGGATGGTCGTGGTGCCGGAATCGACGATCGTCGAGAAGGGCCGACTGGGGCCGGGCGAGATGATTGCGGTCGATCTCGACGAAGGCGTACTGCTGCACGACCGCGCGGTGAAGGACCGGATCGCGGGCGAGGCCGATTATGCCGCGATGATCGGCGCGTTCACGACGATCGACGATTTGCCGATGCCGCCGGGCGAGACGATCGCGCGCTTCGATCGCGCCGAGCTGACCCGCCGTCAGGTCGCGGCCGGGCAGACGATCGAGGATATGGAGCTGATCCTGTCGCCGATGGTCGAGGGGGCGAAGGAAGCGATCGGATCGATGGGGGATGACACCCCGCTCGCGGTCATCTCCGACAAGCCGCGGCTGATCAGCCAGTTCTTCCGGCAGAATTTCAGCCAGGTGACCAACCCGCCGATCGACCCGTTGCGTGAACGCCACGTGATGTCGCTCAAGACGCGCTTCGGCAATCTCGCCAACATCCTCGATACCGAGGATCGGCGTGACGGGGTGCTGGTGCTCGAATCGCCGGTGCTGACCGGGTCCGACTGGGCGCGGTTGAAGGCGCATTTCGGTACGCAGGCGGCGGTGATCGACTGCACCTTCGAGGCCGGTGGTGGCCCCGAGACGCTGCGCGCCGCAATCGCGCGGATCCGCGCCGAGGCGGTGACGGCGGTGCGTGAGGGGCGGACCGAATTGTTCCTGACCGACCGCACGATCGGTCCCGAGCGGATCGGCATTGCCGGCGTGCTCGCCGCCGCCGCGGTGCATACGCATCTCGTGCGGATGGGCTTGCGCTCCTACGCCAGCATCAACGTGCAGACCGCCGAATGCCTCGACACGCATTATTATGCGGTGCTGATCGGCGTCGGCGCGACGACGGTGCACGCCTATCTGGCGGAAGCGTCGATCATCGACCGGCACGAGCGCGGACTGTTCGGCGATCTGACGCTCGACCAATGCCTCGCGCGGCATCGCACGGCTGTCGAAGAGGGTCTGCTCAAGATCATCTCGAAGATGGGGAGCGCGGTGATCTCCTCCGACCGCGGCGGCTATAATTTCGAGGCGGTGGGCCTTAGCCGCGCGCTGGTCAACGATCTGTTCCCAGGAATGCCCGCGAAGATTTCGGGTGAGGGCTATGCCTCGCTCCACCTCAACGCGCAGTTGCGGCATGACAAGGCGTATGACGAAGGCGTCGCGACGCTGCCGATCGGCGGCTTCTATCGCCAGCGCCATACCGGCGAGACGCACGCTTACTCCGCGCAGTTGATGCACCTGTTGCAAAACTCGGTCGCGACCGATTCCTACTCGACCTATCTGCAATTCTCGCGCGGGGTGGAGGCGCTGCCGCCGGTCTATCTGCGCGATTTGCTGCAGTTCAATTTCCCGGCTGAAGGCGTACCGGTCGATCAGGTCGAGGCGATCACCGAGATCCGCAAGCGCTTCGTGACGCCGGGCATGTCCTTGGGCGCGCTCTCCCCGGAGGCGCACGAGACGCTGGCGATCTGCTTCACGCCCGAATTGGCGTTGTCGCCATTGGGATAGGGTTGATAGCGCGCGCTGTCCTCGCCGCCTTCACCCGACACGGCCTTCGCTCCGATCCGGTTCATCGCGATCGCCAGCGTCTCGTGCGCCTCCGGGGAGAGCGCGCCCAAGGACATGCCCGGCGTCACGAAGCGCTTGCGGATC
>JAIXZV010000408.1 GCA_027489365.1 Sphingomonadales bacterium | reverse complement strand
CGGATGCGCGCGCGCTGGCCGCGGCGTTCTGGCCGGGACCGCTCACGCTGGTGCTGCCGCTACGCGCCGATGCCGGGATCGCGGGGCTGGTGACGGCGGGGCTTGAGACGATCGCGATCCGGGTCCCGGCGCACCGCGCAATGCGGGCGTTACTCAAGGCTTCGGGCAAACCGTTTGCCGCCCCCTCGGCCAATGCCAGCGGCGGGATCAGCCCGACCCGCGCGGCGCATGTCGTGGCGAGCCTAAGCGGGCGGATCGCGCTGGTAGTGGATGACGGCGCGACCGAGGCGGGGCTGGAATCCACGATCGTTATGGGGCGGGAGGTCCTGCGTCCGGGGCCGATCACGGCAGCGCAGCTCACCCTCCACTTCCACCCCGGCGAAGGCCGGGGCCCAGTTGTGAGCGGTTTGAGGGAGAGCGCAATACTCGGCGACCATGGTTCCGCGACTGGGCCCCGGCGTTCGCCGGGGGGGAATATAGGGGAAGAGCAGCGGGTCACCGCCCCCGGCCAACTCGCCAGCCATTACGCGCCGACGAAGCTACTCCGCCTGAACGCAACGTACGCAGAAGCGGACGAATATCTGATCGGCTTCGGCGCCATCTCGGGCCAAACCAATCTCTCCCCCGCCGCCGACCCGATCGAAGCCGCCGCGAACCTCTTCGACGCGCTCCACCGCGCCGATGCGAGCGACCGCAGCAGCATCGCCGTTGCGCCAATTCCCGAAGACGGCATCGGTGCCGCGATCAACGACCGCCTGCGCCGCGCGGCGCACCGCGATTAGGTTCACGCGAAGGCCGCGAAGGAAAGAAGGGCGCGAAGAGCACGAAGATACATGTTGGCTGCGCCGCACATCATCGCGGCCTTCGCGCCTTCTTCGCGCCCTTCGCGTGAACCTCGTCTTCCTAAGCCGCCACAGCCTTGGACCGCGCCGCAAAGCTCTTGCGCAGCTTCGCCAGCTTGGGCGGAATCACGGCGATGCAGTACGGATTTCGCTGACCTTCGCCTGCCCAATATTCCTGATGATAGTCCTCCGCCGGATACCATTCGGACAGCGGCTCGATCGTCGTAACGATCGGCGCGGGCCAGTCATTGGCCGCACGCGCCATCGCAGCCACTGCTTCTTCGCGTTGCGCCTCATCATGCGGGAAGATCGCCGAGCGATATTGCGTGCCGACGTCATTGCCCTGCCGGTTAAGCGTCGTCGGATCGTGCGTCGCAAAGAACATGTCGAGGATGTCGCCATAGGACACCTGATCGGCGTCGAAAGTCACGCGGATCGCCTCGGCATGGCCGGTCGCGCCGCTGCACACTTGCTTGTAGGTCGGGTTGGGGACCGAGCCGCCGATATAGCCGCTCTCGACCGATTCCACGCCGATCACGTCCTTGAACACCGCCTCGGTGCACCAGAAACATCCACCCGCGAGGGTCGCGACTTCGCTTGCCATCATTCGCTCCTTGTTTAGGGCTGCAAGATAGGGACGCGGGACCATTACAAAAAGGGCGGATAGGAATGCTGGACGGATCGGTACTGGTAACGGGCGGGGCGGGCTATATCGGCAGCCATGCGGTGCTGGCGCTGCTCGATGCGGGCCACCGGGTCGTGGTGTATGATAATTTGTCGACCGGGTTCGACTGGCTGGTCGACCCGCGCGCGACGCTTGTCCGCGGCGAGATCGAGGACGATGCCCGCGTCCGCGCGACGATGGCAGAGCATGGCGTAAAGGCGGTGATGCACTTCGCCGGATCGATCATCGTGCCCGAATCGGTCAGCGATCCGCTCAAATATTACCGCAACAACACCGTTGCGAGCCGGGCTTTGCTCGAAAGCGCAGTCGTCTCGGGCGTCAAGCACTTCATCTTCTCCTCGACCGCAGCGACCTATGGCACCCCCGCCAAGGTGCCCGTCGCCGAGGGCGATCCGACCGTGCCGATCAACCCCTATGGCACGTCGAAACTGATGACCGAGGCGATGCTGCGCGATGTCGCCGCCGCGCACCCGATCAACTACGCCGCCCTGCGCTATTTCAATGTGGCGGGCGCCGATCCGCAGCAGCGCAGCGGGCAGTCGACCGTGGGTGCCACACACCTGATCAAGATCGCGGTCGAGGCGGCACTGGGCAAGCGCGCGAGCGTCGGGGTCTATGGTACCGATTATGCCACGCCCGACGGCACCGGCGTGCGCGATTACATCCATGTCAGCGATCTGGCGGCGGCGCATGTCGCAGCCCTCGACCTGCTGGTGGCGGAACCGACCAAGAGCCACACGCTCAATGCCGGGTACGGCAAGGGGTTTTCGGTGCTCGAAGTGCTCGATGCGGTTGATCGCGTCACCAACATGAAGCTCAACCGCGTGATCGAAGGCCGCCGCGCGGGCGATGCGGGCGAGTTGGTCGCGGATAATGCGGCGATTCTGGCGACGCTCGACTGGACGCCGCAGCGTGCCGATCTCGACACGATCGTGCGCGACGCGCTGGCGTGGGAGCGCACGCTCGGCGAGCGCACCGCTAGCTGATTTCCCGTCGATCCGGAGCGCTTTTGGGCAGAGTCGATCCACCTCCTCCGTGCACTTCGAGCGAAGTCGAGAAGCGGTGCCCGAGGCGCGGCTCCAGGTTTCTCGACTTCGCTCGAAACGAACGGGATTTTTCAGTCCTCAGATGACCCTTACAGGCTGAACCGCAGCGTCGCGCGGACGTCGCGGCCGGCGAGCGGGGCGAAATCCTTGAGGAAGCTCGCCGCGCGGCGGGCATCGACATCAAACAGATTGTTCGCGCTGAGCGTCAGCGACAGTTTCGGCATGGTCGAGAACGGCGTGATCGCGAACGAGGCGTTGACCATCGTATAGCCTTTGGTCGGCGTCTCGAACGCGCGGATACGGTTCTGGTCGAACACATGCTCGACCTCGACCCGCCCGGTCAGCTTGTCCGATTGCGCTTCCAGACCGCCGAGCACGCGTGCCGCAGGGATGCGCGGCGCGGGGCCCTGATCGCGGATCGTCGCGCGGACGTAATCGCCGAGCGCGTCGGCATTGATCTTATACCCGCCGATCTGGCCCAACAGGACCGAGCCCTCGGCTTCGACGCCGTAATAGGTCGCATCGGCCTGGATCGACTGGAAGCAGGGGAAATCGACCGTCCGTCCGCTCGGCGCGGCGGCGGCTTCGCAGATCGACTGATCGACCTGATTTTCCGAAATATAATTGTTGAAGCGGCTATAATAGGCCGAGGCGTCGAAGCTGTAGCCGGTGCCATGCGCGTGCAGCGTCAGTTCGGCGCCGTTGCTCCGCTCCAGCCGGAAGTTGGGATTGCCGAGTTCGTAAGCCTGCGTACCCGCATGTGCGCCGTTGGCGAACAGTTCCTCGGCCGAGGGTGCGCGTTCGGTATGCGACAGATTGATGCCGACGCGCACCGCATCGCTCAGCCCGTACGACACGCCGACCGAACCCGACACCGCATCGAAACGCCGCGACGCGCCCGAAAAGCGCAGATCGCCGACCGGCGTGCGCGCGGCGACGTCGGTCATCTCATAGCGCACGCCCGCTTCGGCCTTGAGCTTGCCGAAATCGAGCTGCTGCAGCGTGAAGAGGCCGGTCTGGTTGGTCTCGTTCTTGGGCAGGAACGCTTCATCGCCCTTCACGTCGAACACGCGGTTGAAGAATTGGACGCCCGATGCGCCCTGCCACGCGCCGCGCTTGGCTTGCACGAGTTCGAGGCGGCCTTCGGTGCCGTTGTTGAAGAACGCCGTGCCGATCGCGCCATCGGGTTCGAGTTCGAAATGGCGATAGGTGGCGTGGCCTGCGCGAATCCGGATGCGATCGAGGAAGCCGCCACCGGTCTGCACTTCGCCGCGCAAATCGACGCGGTTCTGCACGATGCTGAGGCGCGGCGCTTCCTGCTCCTCGCCGGGCAGCGTGGCATAGCGGATCGGGACGCCGTAGAGGCTGTCATAATGGCTGTACGACACGCCGAGCGAGCCGGTGTCGGTGATCAGCGACGCGCCGACGCCCGCAGTCCAGGTGGTGGCAGCGGTGTTGGGCAGCGTGCCGCGCACCGCGGCATTGGCGGCATAATCGATCGGTTCGGGATCGGTCGGATCGACCGGGAGCAAGCTCGTCGCGAGCGCTTCGCGGCGGCGCTGGGCGGTCAGCGCATAGCCGCCGATCCGCAGATCATCCGATTTCGAATAGGAACCGTCGGCATGGATGACGAAATGCTTGCCGAGCGCCACATCACCGGCGCCGCCGACCGTCCGCTCGTTCGCGGCGGAGCCATAGGTACCGATGCCCGACAGGCGATACCCCGCCTCCGGCACCGAACGCGGGATGCGCGTGTCGATCACGTTGACCACGCCGCCGACCGCCGACGAGCCGTAGAGCAAGGCCGCCGGCCCGCGCAGCACTTCGATGCGCTCGGCCAGCAGCGGATCGATGATCACGGCATGATCGACGCTGGTGTTCGACACGTCGATCGAGCCGATTCCGTCGGTCAGCACGCGAATGCGCTCGCCCTGGAAACCGCGCAGCACCGGCCGCGACGCGCTCGGGCCGAACGAGGTGGCCGAAACACCGGGCAGCTTGGCCAACGTCTCGCCGATCGTCGGGCGCAGGCTGCGCGTCAGTTCCGCCCCGCGCAACACCGAAGTGCCGGCCAGCACGTCGGTCTCGCTCTTCGGCACCACGCCAGTCACCACGATGTCGGGGCCTTGATCGCCGGGAGCAATGGCAGGCGGGGTGGTCTGCGCAACCGCGGGCGCGGCGAACAGCATGGCAGAGGCAAGAAGAACGAATTTCGATTTCATGGAGAGACCTTCAACGGAATGTGCTGCAGCGCAGTATATGTAATGAGATACTATCACAATACCGTTTCGTCGCTTTCCCGGAGGATTTGGCGTTCGCGACGCTGCGAGGGCCCAGCCAAACGCGTGCGGGAAGGAGGCGCTATTCCGGTTGGGTCGGGGTCGCGCCCGCGACGCGCAGGCGAATCGCCGACCCCAGCGCCCACCAGGCGACCGCCCAGAGCGCGCCGAAAATCCATCCCGCCAGCACATCACTCGGCCAATGCACGCCGAGATAGACGCGGCTCGCGCCGATCGCACTGACCAGCAGCATCGTCGCGGCGAGGATATAGCGCTTCACCGCGCGCCCTTCGGTAATCTGGAGCAGCAGCAAGGCGAGCGTCAGATAGACGCACGCACTATTGGCGGCGTGCCCGCTCGGGAAGCTCGCGTCATAGACTTGCACGAGATGATCGGTAACGGTCGGCCGGGCGCGCCCGACCAGACCCTTCACCGCGCCCACCACCAGCGACCCGCTGAGCGTGCCGGACCCCACCAGCGCGAGCGTCAGCCAGTGGCGCGACGCGATCAGCAACCCGGCGACGAGCGATGTCACCAGCACCAGCACCGTCACCCCGCCGAGCGCAGTAATGTCGAGCATCGCTTGCGTCAGCACCGGCGGTCCCGGCGGCGGGCCATGCGCCACCCCGCCGCGCGCCCACAACAGGATCGCCCGGTCGAAGGGGAAGCGCAGCTCGCCCTCGCCAATCTCGCCGACCGCCCAGCCGAGCAGCCACAGCACCCCGCCCGCCAACGCGATCGCGACGACGGTGACGACCGTCCAGGGGGGATGGCGGATGTCTTCGGGCGTGGCAGCGGGCATGGGGACAGGAACTCCGGACGCGGCGGCTGGATCCGGCCGGGCACGCGCGACGCCGTGTAGCCGCCTTGATCGACCGTGCGCCACCGCGCACTTAAGGGTCAGCGCGTCAGGCCCAGCGCGGCGCGATCGGCGGTGGCGGCGGCCAGTTCGGCGCGCGTGGCGGCGATGCGGGCTTGCGCGTCGATCAAGCGAATGCGCGCGTCATTGGCGGTTTCCTCGCGCTGATTGACCAGAAAGAAGTCGCCGGTGCCAAGCTCGAAGCGGCGGCGTTCGGCGGCGGCGAGGCGGTCGGCGAGGGTGCGTTCGGTCTCGGCGACGCTCGCCAGCCGCTCCGCCCCGTCGGCTGAAATCACGATCGATTCGACCTCGACCGCGATCTGATCGCGCAGGAAACGGCTGCGCTGATCGAGCGCGTCGATTTCGGCGCGCGCCTCCGCCACCCGGCCCTTGGCCGCGCGATTCTGCAGCGGGACGCTGAAGCGGAAGCCGACCACGGCCTCGAGCGGGGTGCGGTTCGATCCGCCCAGCCCGGCGCTGCCGATGTCCTTGCCGAGCTCGCCGCGCAGATCGAGCCGCGGCGAAAGGTCGTTCTGTGCGAGCAGCAGCCGCGCGGTCGCCTGATCGATCCGCGTCAGGATCGCGCGATAATCATAGCGTTCGACCGCAGGGGCAAGACGCGGCGCGCGCGGCACCCCGGCCAGCGCCGACGCATCGCGCGGCAGCCGATCGGGCGACACCGTCAGCGGATTGCCGTCGGCATCGCGCAGATACAGCGACAGCGCGTTGGCGGCCCCGGCCAGATCCTGTTCGGCGCGCAGCACGAGGCCACGCCGCCGCACCAGATTCGCATCGTTTTCGGTCAGCAGAATTTCGGGGCGCGCGCCGAGTTGCACCAGCCGGGCGAACGCCGTCCGCCGCGTCTCGGCAAGCTTGAGCAAGTCGCGATACGCGCTCAGCCGGAGTCCTGCCGCGACCCATGTCTGATAGGCATCGACCGCGCGGCGCTGCACGCCGATCGCCGCCATTTCGCCTTCGAAGCGGGCAACGTCGATGTCGGTCGCGGCCACCGCGCGGCGCGTGCGGCGCTCGTCCACCACCCGGTCGCGCAGCAGGGCGAACAGCGCGCCGACCTTCGCCTCGCCCAGCCGGTTGGTATAGGCCTGATCCTCATAGATCGGGAACGTGCCGCGCGAGGCGCGGTAATTGCCGTAGACATAGCCGCCATTGTTGGTGAGCGGCCGGGTCGCGCGGCCCTCGACCACTGTCCCGTCATAATAGCCCGCAACGCGCGAACGGCCGTCGACGTCGAACACCGTGTCGAACGCACCATCGGCGGACAGCGCGCGGCCCTCGGCCTGGCGAACGCGCGCCAGCGCCTCGATGATCTGCGGGGCCGAGCGCGCCGAGGACCGCAGCACCTCGTCCAGCGTCAGTGGAGCGGGCTGGGGTGCGACCTGAGGGACAAACCGGGGCGCAACCTGACGCGCCGCGCGCGGCGCGCCTTGCGCCACCGCGACGGCGGGCAACAGAGCGAGAGACAGAACGGCGACGAGCCGCAGGACCGCGCGTCGGATCATTTCTTGCCCGATTCGCTTTCGTCTTTTTTGGCGGCGGCGTTCGGGATCTTGGCCTTGCCCTTGATCTCGACTTGCGGGCGGCTGCCGAATTCCAGCGGGAAATCGTTCAGCTGACGCCACAATTCATACCCGATCAGCACGGTCTCACCCTGCACCCAGCCACGCACCTTGCCACCGGGGCGGACATATTCGGTACCGGGCCAGGCGGGCTTGCCCGGCAACGGCTCGACCAGAATGCGGAACAGGCCATCGGGCGTGGCATTGGGATCGAGCGAGCGGACGCGCCCGTCGAACAGCCCCTGCGCGACCGACGGCCAGCCGCTGAACTGGATCGCGGGCCAGCCTTCGAACTGCAAGCGGACATGGCGGCCGACGCGGACGAGCGGCACGTCGCGGCCGTCGATATAGAGTTCGACCGCGCGTTCGACGCGTTCGGGCGCGATCACCGCCAGCACCGTCCCGGCGGACACGACCGCGCTGCCGCTCACTGCGTTTAATTGCTGCAGGCGGCCATCACGCGGCGCGCGGACAAGCTGCGCCGACTGGCGGTTGAGCGCGATTTCGATGCGGTTGAGCTTCGCGCGCGAATCGGCGAGCTTTGCGCCCGTATCGGCGACCTTGATCTGTGTTTGCTCATAGTCGCGCCGCGAGCCGAGCCCCTCGGCAAGCAATTGCCGCGAGCGCGCGACGTCGATGCTGGCGACCGCGCGGCTTTGTTCGACCGCGGCGATTTCGGCCAGCACTTGCGCGCGTTCGGCAGCAAGACGGCTGAGCAGATCGGGGTCGAGATCGGCCACGCGCGCGATCGGATCGCCGCGCGAGACATGCTGTCCATCCTTGACGAACCATTGTTCGACCCGGCCGGGGACCAGCGCGGTGACTTGCTGCTGCCGCTCATCGGGGTCGAGCGCGACGACCTGTCCCGCCCCCGCCGCGGTCTGCAACCACGGCACGAACGCCATGATCGCGACCGCAATCGCGATGCCGAGCACCAGCATCCACGCGACCACCACCGCAAAACGCGGCGCGCGCATACTGGCGAGCGTCTTGAAATGGGCGAGGCGTTCAGCCTTATGCGGCATTGCCCGCCCCCTGCTGCTGCGCGGCGATCAGCGCCTCGCGCGTTTCAAAGCGGCGCTGCCGGTGCGGCTCGAGATAGAACCAGCCGTCGAGCGTGATGTCCTCCGGTCGCCCGGTCGACAGCAGCACAGTCGTCCCCGCCTCGCGCAAGCGCGCCAGCACGCTGACCAGCCGCTCGGCCGACAACAGATCGTACAATTGCGACAGCATCAGCACATGCGGCTTCACCAGCAGCGCATTCGCCAGCTTGAGCGCCATCAATTCACCGATCGACAATGGATAGCCCGAGGCGGCGAGCACCGTATCGAGCCCGTTGGGCAGCCGCGCGACACGATCGCGCAAGCCGACCGCTTCCAGCGCTTCGAGCATCGCACTCGAACTCACGCTCGACCCCGCATCCTCGAACGCGAGCGCGAGATATTCGCGGATCTTCACTTCGACGATCGACGGGCGATCGAGCACCATCACTTCGGAGCGCAGCAAATACATGTCGAACGACGCGATGTCCGATCCACCCACGGTGACCAGCCCGCGTTCGGGCACGACGTGGCGCTTCAGCACCATCGACAGCATCCGTTCCGCCCCGCCGTCGGTCAGCGTGACCAATTGCTCGCCCGCCGCCAGCGCGAAATCGAAGCGCGCGCCGTCGCTCACCACGCCATCCAGCCGCACCGCGCCATCGACCGGCGCGCGCCCGGGAACGGTGACGGGCGGCTCCTGCGGGATCGCGAAGAGCAGCGACAATTCCTCCGAACTCGCGATCAGATCGTAGAGCGAATCGAGATACCAGCCGAGCTGCGCGACGCCGTAAAATACGCCGCTCAGGATCAGTTCGGCGGCGACCAATTGCCCGATCGACAGCTCACCGCTGAGGATCAGATTGCCGCCCAGCGCCAGCAATGCCGAACTCGCCAGCGCATAGAGCAGCAGGAAGGCGACCGTCTGGGTGAAACTGTAGCGGAAATAGCGGCGATGCTGGTTGATATAGGTAGCCGTCACAGCCTCCGACCGGTCCATCGCGAAATCGAGATGGCGGCTGGATTTGTAAAAGCCGTTCGATGCCCCGACGCTCTCCAGCCAGCGCGCAGCATCGTGCTTGGCATGGCTAAGCCCGACCGCCGAACTGATCGACCCGCGCGACCAGATGAACCAGATTATCAGGATGATCAGCACCAGCAGCGCGTTGAAGCCCAGGAAGAAGGGGTGGTAGAAGCTGGTGACGGCGAGCCCGACCGCCGATTGCAGAATGATTGTGAAACCGCCGATCACCAGGCTCGGCACCGCCTTCTGCACCACCACCAGATCGAAATAGCGGTTGAACAGGTCACCGCGATTCTGATCGGAAAAGAACGGGTTCTGCGCATGGACGGCGCGGATCGTGATTTCGGCGACGATCCGCGCGAACAGGCGGCGCTCGAACAGCGCCATCATCCACACGCGCAGCGCGCTCAGCCCCGCGACCAGCAGCAACAGGCTCAGCAACAGCCCGGCCAGCGTCCATAACGGCGCGGGCAAGGCGGTATTGGCAACGCTGTTGATCAGCAATTGGACGGAAATCGGCGTCGCGAGCGACAGCAGGCTAATCGCCACGCCGTACAACATCGCCAGCCGGACATACGGCATTTCGGGGCCGACGATCTCCGCCAGCCACCGCGTCGCTATGCGCCACCCTACACGTTCGGCTGCCACTAAAACCTCGCCAGACTTCACTAACGACTAAAAATTCAAACCCTGCGGAGTCCGGCCGGAACGCGCAATGCGCCCCAGCCCAACCGTGCCGAACGGGAATGCTTGTGACATAGCTGGCGCATCGTAGACATCGCTATTTCGTCACCGGCTTTAGCAAATCCGCAGCATCCGGGCAATCGCCGCGCGATTGCCCGCGACCGGGGCACGACGAAATCCTTGGACTCAGTTGACGCCGAGCGCCGGGCGCGCATCGCACTGCACGGTGGTGCGTGCGGGGGTCGCGCTGAGCGCGAGCGCTTTGACCGCGATGAAACGGACCATGAGAAATTCCTTGTGACGGTGATCTGACGGTCCAGTTAGGCAGGCGATCTTGCCCGTGTTTCACATCCCCGTAACGAAGTGTTTCCCATACGGTTTCGCGCCCCCGGCGCATTGACCGGTCGCGGCGTGGTGCATTACCTCCGCGCGACATGCACAATCCCGAAACCGCAACGCTGATGCCGACCATCGTCCTCGTCGAGGATGATCCGCCGCTGCGCACGCTGACCACTCGCGCGTTGCAGGAGAATGGCTTTACCGTCCGCCCGGTCGGCACCGCGCCGGAAATGTGGTTGGCACTCGGGCAAGGGCCGGTCGATCTGGTGCTGCTCGACATCATGCTGCCCGGCACCAACGGGATCGATCTATGCCGCGCGATCCGCCAGAAGAGCGACGTGCCGATCATATTCGTATCGGCCAAGGGGTCGGAGACCGACCGCGTCGTCGGGCTGGAACTGGGCGCCGACGATTATATCGCCAAGCCGTTCGGCACACGCGAATTGCTGGCGCGGGTGCGCGCGGTGCTGCGCCGCGGCGGGGCCGAACGCCAGGCAACCGAGCAGCGCGCGACCGGCATCCTGACCTTCGATGGCTGGTCGCTCAACCTGCCGCGCCGCGAATTGCTGTCGCCGACCGGCGGTCTGGTCGATCTGACCGGGGCCGAATTCGACCTGCTCGTCACGCTGTGCGACCATAGCGGGCGCGTGATCGCGCGCGAACGGCTGATCGAATTGTCGCGCACGCGATTGGGCGACAGTTCGGATCGCAGCATCGACGTGCTGGTCAGCCGCTTGCGTCGCAAATTGTCGAGTGCCGGCGCGGAAGCCCCGATCGCGACGGTGCGGGGGATCGGCTATATGTTCACGGCCCCCGTGACGCGCGACTGAGCGCGGTCTTGAACACCAACATCTTCCGGCGGCTGCACGGTTCGGCCGGGTTGATCGGGCAGATCTTCGCGATCCTGCTGCTGGCGATGGTGCTCGAATTCGGCGTCTCGGCGCTGCTCTACGAACGCGCCAGCCAATTCGCGGTGCGCGATGACGAAGCGCGACGGCTGGCCGAACATTTGCTGATCGCGCGCAAGCTGGTCGATGAGAAGGCACCGGCGGCGCGCCCGGCGCTGGCGCGCGAACTCACCACCAGCCGCTACGAAATCCGCTGGAGCCCCGGCCTGCCCCCGCCCCCGGTGAGCGCCGATCTCGACCCGATGTATCATCAGATCGTCGGGTGGGAGCCCGATCTGGCGCGCGACGGGTTGCGGCTGAGCCTGTCCGCGCCCGGCCCGCGCGCGGTGACCGCGGGCGGGGTGCTGCTGTCCGACGGGAGCTGGCTGCATTTCCGGACCCGCCAGGCGATCCACATGCCCGACCAGATCATCGAGCGCGTGCTGCTCGCGATGGTGCCGGCCGGAATGCTGATCGTGATGGGCGGCTTGCTGGTGCGCCGCACGCTGCTCCCGCTGCGGCGGCTGGCGCTGGCGGCCGACCGCGTCGGCAGCGGCAGTGATCGCGACGAGTCGGTGCCCGAGATCGGACCGAGCGAGGTGCGCCGCGTGACGGGCGCCTTCAACCGGATGCACGCGCGCATCTATCGGTTGATCGAGGATCGCACCCAGGCGCTGGCGGCGGTCGGCCACGATCTGCGCACGCCGCTTGCCCGACTGCGGCTGCGCGCGGACCAGATTGCGGATGCGGGCATTCGCGCCTCGATCGAGGCGGATGTCGAGGAAATGTCCGCGATGGTGGCCTCGCTGCTCGCCTATCTCGGCGGCGAGGATGAGGTCGAGCCACTGGCGATGACCGATCTTGCGGTGCTGTGCGCGACCTTGTGCGACGATATTGCCGACCGCGAGCGCGAGGGATCCTATGATGGCCCGGCGCATCTGGAGCTGCCGCTGCGTCGCCTGACGATCAAGCGCGCGCTGGTCAATCTGGTCGAAAACGCCCTGCAATATGGCACCTGCGTGTTCCTGTCGCTGGCGCAGGAACCGGGCCGGATCGTGCTGCGCGTGGAGGATGACGGACCCGGCATCCCCGAAGCATCGCTGGTCCGCGTGCTCGATCCGTTCGTCAGGCTCGATGCCGCGCGCGGGCGCGATACGATCGGGCTCGGCCTGGGTCTGGCGATCGTGGCCAAGGCGGTGGCGGAGCATGACGGCGTCCTGACCCTGAGCAACCGGCCGCAAGGCGGTTTGCGCGCCGAAATTGTGTTGCCGACGGGCAACGGCGTGTCGGCATAAGCGTCGTCAGGCACCAGCGGCCGCCCCTCAGCAATGTTTCGTTACATTTCAGCATAAATTCGGCAAGGTAGCGCCGATACTTTTTTGGTGTCCGGCCGATCGCCGCCCCCTTGCCGTCATTGTGGAGATGCGCGGGTAGGGAGAGGCGGCGACGGTTCGGACGGCAGGCGGGAACCTAACCAAACATATTTGGAGGTCCCATGAAGTTCCCCACATCGTTCTATACCAGCGCGGCCGTCGTCCTGATGCTGTCCGCAACCCCCGCATTCGCTGACGAAACCGCACCGCCGCCGCCGATCACGGTATCGGGTTCGGTCGCGCTCGTGTCCGATTATCGTTTCCGCGGCGTATCGCAGAGCGACGAGGAAGCGGCGATCCAGGGTGGCATCACGCTGACCCACGAAAGCGGCTTCTATGTCGCAGCATGGGGGTCGAACCTGGCAGGGTGGGGCCAGTTCGGCGGCGCGAACATGGAGCTCGATCTGATCGGCGGGTATAAGCGCAGCATCGGCAGCGGCGCCGCGATCGACGTGGGTCTCACCTGGTACATGTATCCCGGCGGTTCCGATCTGACCGATTTCGCCGAACCCTATGTCAAGCTGTCGGGCACGCTCGGCCCCGTCACCGCACTCGCCGGCGTCGCCTACGCGCCGAAGCAGCGCGCGCTCGGCAATTTCTCGAACACCCCGCAAAGCCGCGGCCAGAGCGAGGACAATCTCTATTTGTGGGGCGACGCGAGCGTCGGCATCCCCAAGACACCGGCCACGTTCAAGGCGCATGTCGGCTATTCGGACGGTAACCCGGGGCTCGGGCCGAACGGCACCAGCGTCGCGCCGACCGGTTCCTATGTCGATTATCTCGTCGGGGTGGACGTGACGTTCAAGCCGGTCACGCTCGGCATCGCCTATACCGGCACCGACATCACGCGCGCGAAATCGGCCTATCTGTTGCCGAACTTCTCCTCGACCAAGGATGGTTCGTCGATCGCGGCGGGCCAGGTCGTGTTCTCGATCTCGGCGGCATTCTGAGGCAAGCCCTGCAGCGGGGGCCGCGGTCGATGACCGCGGCTACCCGCGGCACGCTGATCGACGGTGATGGTGGGCCCGTCGGGACTCGAACCCGAGACCTACAGATTAAAAGTCCGTTGCTCTACCAACTGAGCTACGGGCCCACACCGGGGACCCGTTAGGGTCGCCTTCCCGCTTGGTCAAGGCGAGGCAGTGTACGTAGTAACCGCGCGTGCAACTGCCGCACGCGCAGCCCGCTCAGCGGATCGCGCCAATCGGGGGCAATGCGGAGCAACGGGCCGAGCACGAAATCGCGCTCCCGGAACGCCACATGGGGTATCGTCAGGCCGCGCGACCACCACGCCCCGCCCGACCACAGCACAATATCCAGATCGATCACCCGCGCGCTCCAGCGCTGCCCGCGCCGCCGCCCGAACGCGCGCTCGATGCCTTTCAGCCGCGCCAACAGCACAGGCGGCGCCTCCGCACTTTCGATCAGCACGACGGCATTGGCATAACGCCGGATCGACGGCCCGACGGGGTCGCTGGCAACGATCGGCGAGACCGCGATGACGCCGGGCAGCGTCGCTATGGCCACCGCGACCTCGGCATCCGGGCGACCGTGCCGCCCGCTGCGGTTCGATCCGATCGCGATCGCGTAGAGAAAGGGATGGGTTGAGGTCGGCACGCTAACGCGCCTAACGCAAAGCGATGAACTTCGCACCCAGCCCGATCGCGGCCACCGAACCACCGCGCGATTGCCCGCTGTGCCCACGCCTCGTCGCGCTGCGCGAGGATTTGCGCGCCGAACACCCCGATTGGTGGAATGCGCCGGTCAACGCCTTTGGCGATCCGCAGGCGTGGCTGGCGATCGTCGGCCTGGCGCCGGGCAAGCATGGGGCGAATCGCACGGGACGCCCGTTCACCGGCGATCATTCGGGGCCGCTGTTGTTCGACACGCTCGCCGCGCACGGCTTCGTTTCGGGTACCTACGAGGGCAGCCCGGACGATTCGCTCGAACTGCGCGGTGCGATCATCATCAACGCGGTCAAATGCCTGCCGCCGCAGAACAAGCCGACCCCGGAGGAAATCCACACCTGCCGCCCGTTCCTCGCGGGACAAGCGGCCGCGCTGCCGAACGCGCGCGTGTTCGTGGCGCTGGGGCAGATCGCGCACCAATCGGCGGTGAAAGTGCTGGGCGGCAAGCTACCCAAATGCCGTTTCGGGCATCTGGCGGAGCATCGGATGCCCGATGGCCGCATCCTGATCGATAGCTATCACTGCTCGCGCTACAACCAGAATACCGGGCGGCTGACGCCCGAAATGTTCGACGCGGTGTTCGCGCGGGCACGGGCCTTGCGCGACGCCTGATCTTCGCGCGGATTGCCAAAAGCTGGGGTTCCATGCCGAGCGCGCGGCACGCACCGAAACATCTTATTGTTTTATAACAAAGCACTAGGTGTATGGCACAGATAATGCACTCCCCGTCATAGCCGATTTTACGGTGCCATGATGGAGACTGCCATGAGCCTGACCTTTGCCCTGATCCTGACCGCCAGCGCGACCGCCGCGCCGCCGCCCGAGGCTGGGCGCTGGGAGCGGATCGTGCGCGCGGCGCATGAGATGGACGTACCGACGCCGCGCCTGTTCGACGCCCTCGCCGCCGCCAAGTCCGAGCCGCGCGATCCGAACCCACGCTATTGCTTCGAAGATCGTCTCACCAACCCCGACGCGCCGACCCAAGTGTGCCGTACCCGCGCGGAGTGGCTGGCGTTCGGGCTTGAGCCGGTCGTGGAGCCGAGCAGCGCTGGCTAAGGCTGTGACGGCGTAAGAAGGATTTCACGCGAAGGCCGCGAAGGGAAGAAGGACGCGAAGAGCGCGAAGGGTGAAGGGTGAAGGGTGCCTGCCCCGCAATCTTCGCGGCCTTCTTTCCTTCGCGCTCTTCGCGTGAACCGAATTCAGCCCAGAAAAGTGCTCAGCACATCGGGATGGAACGCCCATCCGGCAAAGCCGCACAGCCCCATGAACAGGCCGAACCCGCCGAACACCCACCCCGCGACGAGCAAGGGAAAGCTCTCGGCCAGCGCCGCCACTGCAGCCACCGAAATCGCGGTCGACAGCGCGGCATCGCTCGCGTCGAACTGATCGTCATGCACGTTGAGCGCGTCGTAGTGATCGGCAAAGCCTTGCGCCTGTTTCGCCAAAGCCGGTGCCTCCGCCCGATATTTGGCAATCTCGCCATCGAGCCGCACGATCGCGACGCTGGCCGCAGCCTTGGCACCAGGGGTCGCGGCGAGCACGACCATCTCGCCGCGTGCCGTCTCGGCAATATGCGCCTTGGTCCGCGTTGCCTGATATTCGCCCCAGCGATCGACCGAATCGGCCTTCGCCTGCGCCATGTTCTGGACGATGTTGCCGTCCTTGATGTTGCCCAGCCCCATGAACACCGACAGGATGACGACGGTGATCGCGACCAGCCGGTTGAGCCTTTTGTCCTTGGCCTCGGCGCTAACTTCGATATCCATGGCGGCGCTTTTAGTCCCCCGCCGCGCGCACGGCGAGTGACGAGTTCGTCATCAAATATCCTGCACAAGCCGCCCGTACAGCTCGGGCCGGCGATCGCGGAAGAAACCGAACGCCGCGCGGTGGCGCTTCACCCGGTCGAGATCGAACGACGCGGTGATGACGCCCGTTTCCTCGCGGCCCAGTTCCGCGACGATATCGCCGCGTTCGTCGGTGATGAAGCTGGTGCCGTAGAAGGTCTGGCCGTGCTCCACCCCGATGCGGTTCGCAGCCACCACCGGTACCACGTTCGACACGGCATGGCCGACCATCGCGCGCCGCCACAGCCGCGCCGTGTCGAGCGACGTATCGTGCGGCTCGCTGCCGATCGCGGTCGGGAAGAACAGCACGTCCGACCCCATCAGCATCAGCGCGCGCGCCGTCTCGGGATACCATTGGTCCCAGCAGATCCCCACGCCGAGCGTGGTGGCATCGGGGCCTGGCCACACCTTGAAGCCGGTGTTGCCGGGGCGAAAATAGAATTTCTCTTCATAGCCCGGCCCGTCGGGAATGTGGCTCTTGCGATACACGCCCTTCACCGAACCATCCTGCCCGATCATCGCGAGCGAATTGTAATGATGCGGTCCGTCCGCCTCGAAGAAGCTGGTCGGGATCGAAACCTGAAGCTCGGCCGCCAGCTGCTGCATCGCCAGCACCGCTTTGTGCTGCCCCACCGGCTTGGCATTCGCGAACAGGCCCTCATCCTCGACTCGGCAGAAATATTCGCCCTCGAACAGTTCGGGCGGCAGGATCACTTGCGCGCCCTTCCCCGCGGCCTCGCGCACTAGCTCGGTCACATTGGCGATGTTCGCGTCGATATCTGACGTGAAGGCGAGTTGCAGCGCGGCGACGGTGATCTGGGTCATGCCGCCCCATATCGTCTTTCGCCCGTCAGTTTCAAACCCGGAACCGAACGATCGCCTAGGATGGCATGGACGGCACGGTATGCTTGACCGACCCCGCCAAACGATTTATTGACACGCGTGTCAGTAAGGACCCGAGTCGATGGCAAAGCTTCCTCCCTTCCCCGGCACCAGCGGCCGCCGCGACTGGCGCACTGCGTTCGACGCGATCCGCATTCTGCTCGCCGATGGCGACGACACGACGCAGGTGTTCCGCATCATGCGCGCGCTCAACGTCGGCAATGCCCCGATGAATTACGCGCGGCTGATCGCGACCTCCGAAGGCGGGCGCTTGGCGTGCGAACAGGTCGAACTGGCGACGCGCTTCTCCGACCCCGCCTTCGTCGCGCGTTTCGCGCCCGGCACGGTCGGCGCTGCCTATCGCAATTTCCTTGAGACCACGGGCTATTCCGCCGACGGCCTGGTCGAGGTCAGCAAGGTGATCAGCGAAGATCAGGTGCAACATCCTTATGCCTGGTTCGGGCGGCGGGTGCGCGACACGCACGACATCTGGCACGTGCTGACCGGCTACAAAGCCGACGAATCGCTCGGCGAGGCGTGCCTGGTCGCGTTCAGCTATGCGCAGGTCGGCGGGCTCGGCTGGGCGTTCATCGGCGGTGCGGCGGCGCTCAAGAGCCTCGGTGTCACCCGCAACACGCTGTTCGCGCGCGCCGTATGGGAGGGCTATCGCAACGGCCGCAAGGCGCAATGGCTGTCGGGCGAGGATTACGAAAAGCTGCTCGCCGAGCCGATCGACGCCGCGCGTGCGCGGCTCGGCATCGCGACGCCGGTCGCCTATCTGAAGGCGCAGCGCGAGTTGGGGCCGGAACTGGCCTCCTATCTCAGCAACCGCGCCGAGCCCGTCGCCGCTTAGCCACCGGCACAAATTGCGAAAGCTGCACGACCCGGTAGAGCGGGCGTAATGCTCGCGCGCCTGATCCTCACCGATTTCCGCAACCATGCCGATCTGACGATCGCACCGGGGCCGGGCTTCGTCGTGCTGACCGGCGAAAATGGCGCGGGCAAGACCAATGTGCTGGAAGCCGTCTCGCTGCTCGCCCCCGGCCGCGGGCTGCGCCGTGCCGCGCTCGGCGACATGGCGCGGCAAGGTGGCCCGGGCGGCTTCGGCGTCGCCGCGGACTTGACCGGCGACGTCGCGATCGCCACCGGCACTCAAGCCGCCGCCCCCGAACGCCGCATCGTCCGTGTCCAGGGATCGGCGGTCGCGGCAACCGCGCTCGCCGAATGGCTGACCGTGCTGTGGCTGACCCCGGCGATGGACCGCTTGTTCGTCGAACCGGCAGGCGAACGCCGCCGCTTTCTCGACCGGCTAACGCTGGCGCTCGCCCCCGCCCATGCCGTCCACTCCAATCGATACGAAGCCGCGATGCGCGCGCGCAACCGCTTGCTCGCGGAGGACGTGCCTCCCGATCGCGAATGGCTCTCCGCGCTCGAAGCGCAAATGGCCGAGCATGGCGCGGCGATCGATGCGGCGCGGCGCGACACCGTCGCGGCGCTGGCCGAGCGGCTGATCGACCAACCCGACGGCCCGTTCGCGCGGGCCGGCCTCGCGCTCGAAGGCTGGACCAGCGCGGGCGAAACGCTCGCTGCCGATCTCGCCGACAGCCGACGGCGCGATGCGGCGGCCGGGCGCGCGCTGATCGGCCCGCACCGCAGCGATCTGGCGGTCACGCACCTCGGCAAGGATCAGGCGGCAGGGCTCTGCTCGACCGGCGAGCAGAAAGCGCTGCTGCTCGGCCTGATCCTCGCCCATGCCGATCTCGTGGCCGAACGCACCGGCGCAGCCCCCGTGCTGTTGCTGGACGAAGTCGCCGCGCATCTCGATCCGCTCCGCCGCGCCGCACTGTTCGATCGGCTGTCGGGCAAGGGGCAAGTGTGGATGACCGGCACGGAAGACGCGCTGTTTGCCGATTTGCAGGTCGAGTCTTTCCGCTTGCAGTTGACGTAGCGTCAACCGCTACACCGCCGGCATGACGACGATTCTCGACATTGCCGATGTCGCCCGCCTGACCGGCTTGAGCGCCCGCGCGTTGCGCTTTTACGAAGCACGCGGGCTGGTGACGCCGCTGCGCACCGCGTCCGCGCTGGACCGCTTGCATCAGGTGGTCGCGCTCAAACGCGCCGGGCTGAGCCTTGCCCGGATCAAGCAGCTGTTCGACCGCCGCACGATCGACCTGGCATAGACTACGCAGCATATGAGGCACAGTGGCGCGCGCTACTCAAGCCGTTCAGCGACGTCGCGACACCGGCGATGTGGAACGGTGTCGCGCAAATGTACGCCGACATGCCCAAATGGGAGGGCCAGGCAGACCCCGGCTTTTCCAGCACGGTGTGGCAGTTCATCCAGAGTGCCACCAACGCGCGCCGTGCTGCGGGCGGGACGATCGACGGCCCGGCGTGGATGACCGGCGCGGGCTAAACGCGAAAGCGGCCCGGGAACGCGCGTTCCGGGCCGCGATTCGGTCGGCGCGCATCGCGCATCCCCTTATTGAATCCGAAAGCTCTATCGCCGACAGTGCGGCATGAAGGCGACGCACACGATACGGATCGATCCGGAAAAAAAGCTGGTCGACATTACGTTGGGGGGGTTCTTCGACGTCGCCCGCGTGATTCAGGTCGCAATCGACGGAAAGGCCGCGATCGATAGCTTGGGGCTCGCGCCGCACGAGCATCTGACCTTGATCGACGTGTCCAATTTCAGTCTGCAATCACAGGAGGTTGTGGCGGCGTTACAAAGCACCTTTGGCAACCCCCGCTACGCCTCACGGCGGCTGGCCGTCATCACCGACAAATCGCTTTCTCCGATGCAGGTACTACGCTTCTTGAAGCGCGACCACGCCCAGTGGTTCGACGACCGACGCGTGGCCGAAGCGTGGTTGTGCGACGACCAGTCAACGCACAGCGCTTGATCGGCCGCCAGCGTCGCATGGCCACCCTGCGCCTGCCGTGAGCGGCTCGCCCATTTCACTTCCGTTTTTCGCCCGCTGACCGTATAGGCTCGGCATGGCAACGACACCCGAAAGCAACAACCTCAACACCCCGAATCAAGGCGACTACGGCGCGGATTCCATCAAGGTGCTGAAAGGCCTCGACGCCGTCCGCAAGCGCCCCGGCATGTACATTGGCGATACCGACGACGGCTCGGGCCTCCACCACATGGTGTTCGAAGTGTCCGACAACGCGATCGACGAAGCGCTCGCCGGGCATTGCGACCGGATCGACATCACCTTGAACGCCGATGGCTCGGTTTCGGTCCAGGATAATGGCCGCGGCATCCCGACCGGGATCCACACCGAGGAAGGCGTGTCCGCCGCCGAGGTCATCATGACCCAGCTCCACGCGGGCGGCAAGTTCGAGAACACGTCCGACGATAACGCCTATAAGGTTTCGGGCGGTCTGCACGGCGTCGGCGTGTCGGTGGTCAACGCGCTCAGCGAATGGCTCGATCTGACGATCTGGCGCGATGGGCAGGAACATTACATGCGCTTCGCATTCGGCGATGCGGTGGCGCCGTTGAAGGTCGTCGGCCCCGCGCCGGGCAAGAAGGGCACGCGCGTCACCTTCTTCCCCTCCCCCGCCACCTTCAAGATCACCGAATTCGATTTCGACAAGCTCGAACATCGCTACCGCGAGCTGGCGTTCCTCAATTCGGGCGTCCGGCTGTTCCTCAACGATGCGCGCCATGCTGATCTCAAGACGGTCGAGCTGTATTACGAGGGCGGGATCGCCGCGTTCGTGAAATATCTCGATCGCAACAAGGTGCCGCTCATGCCCGAGCCGGTCGCGATCGCGGGCACGCGCGATGACGTGACGATCGACGTCGCGCTGGAGTGGAACGACTCATATTATGAGAACGTCCTGGCCTTCACCAACAACATCCCGCAGCGCGACGGCGGCACGCACATGGCGGCGTTCCGCGCGGCGATGACGCGCACGCTCAACAATTATGCCGAAAAGTCGGGGCTCCTGAAGAAGGAGAAGGTCACGCTGACCGGCGACGACATGCGCGAGGGGCTGACCGCGATCGTTTCGGTCAAGCTGCCCGATCCGAAGTTCAGCTCGCAGACCAAGGACAAGCTCGTCTCGTCCGAAGTGCGTCAGCCGCTCGAATCGCTGATGGCGGACAAGCTCGCGGAATGGCTCGAGGAGAATCCAGCGCATGGCAAGGCGATCATCGCCAAGATCATCGATGCCGCCGCCGCGCGCGAGGCCGCCAAGAAGGCGCGCGAACTGACGCGGCGCAAGGGCGTGATGGACATCGCCTCGCTGCCGGGCAAGCTGGCGGATTGTCAGGAGCGCGATCCGGCCAAGTCCGAACTGTTCCTGGTCGAGGGTGACTCGGCTGGCGGGTCGGCCAAGCAGGGCCGCGACCGGCATTTCCAGGCGATCCTCCCGTTGCGCGGCAAGATCCTCAACGTCGAGCGTGCCCGCTTCGACCGGAT
>JAIXZV010000121.1 GCA_027489365.1 Sphingomonadales bacterium | reverse complement strand
CGACGATCCGGATCGTCGATCAGCCGTCGCTGCTCACCCGCCGCAACCTGCTGCCGATGGTGGAGGTGACCGCTCGCCACCGCACGCTCACCGCCCAGGCGGTGGTCGATCGGGTGCAGCCGCTGCTGGACCAGCTGCACCTGCCGCCGGGGCATGCGGTGAAGCTGGGCGGCGAGATCGAAGAGAGCGACAAGGCCAATGCCGGGCTCAACACCTATGCGCCCTATGCGCTGGTCGGCATGCTGCTGCTGTTCCTCTGGCAGTTCGGCAGCCTGCGCAAGGCGCTGATCGTGATCGCCTCGATGCCCTTCGTGGTGATCGGCGCGACCCTGGGCCTGACCGTGACGGGGCAGCCGCTGAGCTTCAGCGCGACGATCGGCATTCTGGCGCTGATGGGCATCATCGTGAACAACGCGGTGCTGCTGCTGGGCCGGATCGCCGAGGATCGCGAGGCGGGGATGGCGCTGTTCCCGGCGATCGCCCACGCGGCCGAGATGCGCCTGCGCCCGATCGTGATGACCAAGCTGGTGTGCATCTCGGGACTGGCGCCGCTCTATCTGTTCGGCGGCGACCTGTGGCGGCCGATGGCGGCGGCGATGATGGGCGGCCTGGCACTCGGCACGCTGATCACGCTGGTGCTGATCCCCGCGCTCTACGCGCTCGCCTTCCGTCGCAAGCAGGACGACGTCGCGATCGTCGCCGCCTGACCCATGAAGATCCGGAGACCCATGTGATGAACGCGACCAAGCTGATGCTTTCCTCCGCCATGGCGGTGCTCGTCGCCGCCTGTTCGGGGCCACAGCTCTCGCCGCCCAAGCCGCTGCCGGCCGCCCCCGCCAGCTGGTCCGTCGACGGCAAGGCCAGCGAAGACGCGATCGTGCTCGACTGGTGGAAGGGGCTGAACGATCCGCAGCTCGACCGGCTCGTTGAGACCGCGATCGCGCACAATGCCGATCTGCGCGCGGCCACGGCGAACTGGGAAGCCAGCCGGGCGCTGGTGCGTGAGGCGCGCGCCGCACGGCTGCCGATCGGCACCGTCGGTGCCAGCCTGCAGCGCACCCGCACGGCCGGTGCCTCGCTGCAGCTGGAAACGCTGGGTGGCCCCTCGGTGCTGCCCAGCCAGACGCTGGTCGATGCGGGTACATCCTTCTCCTGGGAGATCGACCTGTTCGGCCGTGTCGCCGCCGGTGTGCGCGAAACCCGCGCCGAGGCGGAGCGGAGCCTGTGGGCGCGGCGGGGCGCGGAAGCGGCGATCGCCGCCGCCGTCGTCCGGGCCTGGTCCGACCTTGCCGACGCCAACCGCCAACGTGCCCTGCTCGACGCGCGCCTGCCGTTGCTGGCGGACGCGGTGCACCGGCTGGAGCAGGCTTATGCAGCAGGCGGGGTGCGGCGCGATAAGGTGGAGGAGACCCGGCTGGCCCTTGCCGATGCCGAGCAGCAACGTCCGCAACTGGATGCCGCCCGCCGCAACGCGATCCGCCGCCTGGCGACGCTGACCGGCATGCCGGCCCCGGAGAGCCTGCGCGCGATGGACCAGCTCACCCCGGCGCGCCTGCCGGTGCCCGCTTATGTGCGCGCCGGGCGACCGGAAGACATTCTGCGGCTGCGCCCTGACGTGGCGGCGGCGGAGCAGGACCTGCTGAAGGCGTCGGCGCGGATCCAGATGACGCGGGCGGACCTGTATCCGCGGCTCAGCCTGGGCGGTGCCGTGGGCGTGACTGCGGCGCCTAGCGATGTGACCGACACCGGTGCGCTGCGCTTCGGCGTTGGCCCGATGCTGAGCTGGGGCATTTTCGACATGGCGCGCATCCGCGCGCGGATCCGCGCGGCGGGAGCGCAGGCCGAGGCCGCGGGCGCTGCCTGGGAATCGGTGTTCCTGAAGGCGCTGGAGGAAACCGATGCGGCGCTCGATTCGCTGGCGGCCTTGCGCCGCGTCGCTGCCACCGCCGATCGTGCCGCGGCGACCGCCACGGCGCTGGCCGACCTGGCCGAAGCCCGGCGCCGCGCCGGCCAGGACAGCATCGTCACCGCGACGCTCGCCCGCGACCAGGCGCTCAGGAGCGAGAGCCAGCAGGTGCGCGCCGCCAGCGCGATGCGCGCTGCGTGGATTGACGTGCAGGTGGCGCTGGGTGCGGGCTGGTGGGACCAGGGTCTTTCGAGCTGATCCTTGGTTGCGATGGGTGGCGGATGAGGTCCCGTTGGGAAAAGGGGACCCGGTTCCGGAGATGTGGTGGAGCACCGCGCGAAAACCGGAATAATCCCCAGCGGCGATCGTCGCATGGTCCGCCATGCGCTCGGCCAGGACGCGATGTGCCGCGCCGAGCCGATGATAGGGTATGGACGGCAGCAGGTGGTGCCGCGCGTTCCATAGAGCGCGCGGGCGTGGTGCGACGTATGGATCCCTTCGTACAGGAACGATGTGGTGAACAGGGGGATGTCGAACAGCAGGTTCCACGCCAGCGAGAACCCCGGCAATTGGCCGCACCGTAGGTGGGTCATGTGTGGAGGACTCCTGCGGCGCAAGAGCTTTGGTAGCGCGATGAGCCCCGGTGGGGTGCATCTATGTGTGCGGCCTCTTCGTGCAGCACCGTACGGCTGCCGGCCCTGATGAAGTACGCAGGTCGGCTCCCTAATAACGTCATCGCGCTCGAAGCGTTGTGACCCCCTGGGTTTGGTCGCCCCCCGTCTGACCGGTTCGTCATCACTACTCAGCTATTCCTACGCCTTCCGGCCTCGGGCATTACCCGGCGACGCGGACGACGGTCACGCGGCGGACGCCGCGTATACTTCGTTGCGCGAGATCACCCCCCAGGCGATGCGCGCTGTCTTATTGGCGAGCGCTACGGTCGCGATCTTCGCCGGTTTGCGATCGAGAAGCTGTGCCAACCAAGGTTGGAGGCGCGACTGCTGCCGATGCCCCGATTTCACGCCCGTTGCTAGAGTGCGCGCGAGCCGCTGTCAGAAAAGACTACCGCCGGAGTTTGGGGAAAGCGGATTCGAGCGATCGTTGCGATTGCACGCTTTCGACTTGAATCATCCCGCCAAGGTGCAGCTTGTCGCGCGCCGCAAGCCGCCGACGGTGTCGCTTGACGTTTCTTTGGTGGTTTTGCGCTGCAATTCGACTATGAGAGGCGCAATGGTTCGTACCGTTTGGTCCTTTTTGCTCATGATGATCGCGTCATCCATGGTGCTGACGGCGACTGTTCATGCGCAGGAATTGCCGGGGGCTCCGACGATCGAGTGCAGTGGCACCGTGCATACCGAGGGAGACGCCGACCAATCGCAAGGCGATCCCGACCAAGCTGCTCCGCACCATCATGGCACGTGTCACGGGTCATCCCTGAACGTCCCGTCGAGCGTTGATATGCCGACGATGCCGTATCTTTCTGCCGTGCGTCCATTTCCCGGGTCCGACAGCGCGACGGCGTCGCGTGTGATCGATCCAGCATTGAGGCCACCCGCCGCCTGACATCTTCCGCCGGTCGGCCTTTGCCGACCTGACGTAATGTATCAGGATCACCACCTCATGAAAAAGATGCTCGCGGCCGTCCTGGCTGCGGCGTCCTGCGCATCCATTGCGCAGGCGCAAGCGCAGGTGCAACAAGCGCCTGCGCACACGGCGACGTTGTCAGTCGCGACGCCAATACCAGATCAACCATTACCAGCATTCACGCTCGATCAGGCTGTTCTGGCAGCGGGTGGGGCTGCCCCGTCCAATGCAGCGGCCGCAGCGGGCCTTGAGGCCGCGCAGGCCGGCCGTACTGTCGCTACTCTGCGGCCCAACCCGACGTTCCAGGGGCAGGTTGAAAATATCGTCGGCTCTGGCCCTTATAGGGGGCTGCGGAGCGCGGAGACGACGATCGGAGTCGCGATTCCGATCGAGCTGGGCGGCAAGCGCAGCGCGCGCGTCGCGGTCGCCAATGCGCAGGTCTCTCGGGCCGAGCTCCAGGCCGCGATCGCGGCGGCGGATATCCGCTTGCAGGTCACGCAACTCTATATCCAGGCAATCGCGGCCGAGCGCCGGTTGACGACAGCGCGCGACCAGGCGCGGATCGCGGCGGAGGTGCTGCGTGGCGCTGGTGTGCGGGTCCAGGCCGGCCGGGCATCGCCGCTCGAACAGCAGCGCGCAGACGTGGCGCGCATCAACGCGGATGCCAATGTGGAGCGGCTGACGCGCCTTGCCGAAGCGGCGCGGACCAATCTCGCGCGTCGGATCGGTAACCCGATCGATGGCCCGCTGGATGTCGGGCTGCTCGATCGCCTCCCGGCCGCCACCTTCGGACCGGTGCTCCCGCAAGCAGCGCAAGGGACGTTGGCGTTGGCGGCAGCGGATGCCGATCTTGCCATTGCGGACGCCGGTATCCGGCTCGCTCGGGCGAGCAGGGTGCCCGACATTAACGTCGGCCCCGCGCTGCGGCGACTAGCGGCGACCAGCGACACCGCTGCAGTGTTCGCGATCTCGATCCCGATCCCGGTGTTCAATAACGGCCGCGCCGCCATCGCTCAGGCAACCGCAGAGCGGACGCGGGCCGCAGCGCTGCGACGTGTGACCGTGCTTGATGTCGAGCAAGCAATCACCGAGGCAGAAGCCGAGGCGGCCAATGCTGCGACGTCGGCGCGTGCGGCCGCCGGTCCCGCCCTGGCGGCGGCGCAGGAAGCCGCCCGGATCGCGCGGATCGGCTATCGCGAAGGCAAGTTCGGTCAGCTCGATCTCCTCGATGCCGAACGCACGCTGGCCGAGACGCGCGTCGCCGCGATCGACGCGCTCGCCAACTACCAGAACGCCCGCGCCCGTCTCGAGCGATTGACCGCTCCGGCGCCAGACCAACAGGGGAATTGATCCATGTCGATGTTCATGCCGCGCACAATGGCTTCACTGGCGCTTGTTCTGGCCCTTGCCGCGTGCGGCGGATCGGGCGAGCCCGCTAACGAAACTTCAAACGAGGCCGCGCCGACGAATGGCGCTGGCGAAAAAGCCGCTGGGGGCGGGCATACCGCTGAAGGCAAGGTCACGCTCAGCGCCGATCAGATCGTGGCGGCGGGCATTCAGCTCGGGCGCCCGACGCTTGGTGGATCTGGTACGGTCGAGCTGCCGGCGACGATCGAAGGCGATCCGCAAGGAACGCAGGTCGTCTCGGCAGCGATCGGTGGTCGTGTCGTGTCGCTGAGGCTCAATCTCGGCCAGTCCGTCCGGCGTGGGCAAAGCATCGCGGTCATCGAGAGCCGTGAGGCGGCGCAGCTCAAGGGCGAGGTCGAGGCATCGCGCGCCAGGCTCGCGCTCGCAAACTCGAATCTCGCGCGCGAACAGAGGTTGTTCGTCCAGCGCGTGTCGCCGGAACAGGATTTGATCGCCGCCCGCATGGCGGCGACCGAAGCCCGGATTGCCTACCGCCAAGCCCAAAGTCAGGTTTCGGCGGCGGGCGGCGGCGGGGGAGGGCTCAACCGCCTCGGCATCGTCGCACCGATCGGCGGCCAGATTATCGCCCGCCCGGTGGTATTGGGTCAGACGGTCGCAGCCGATGCCGAACTGTACCGCATCGCTAACCTCGCTCGACTGTCCTTGGCCCTCAACATCAAGCCCGAGGACGCCGGTCGGGTGAAGCCCGGGAATATCGTGGTGGTCAGGGCACCGGGGCGGCAGGCTAGCGCCCGCATCAGCTTCGTGTCGCCGGCGCTTGATCCGCAAACTCGGCAGGTGCCGGTCATCGCGACCCTCGACAATGGTGACGGTCAGTGGCGGGTCGGGGAACCGGTGACGGCGTCAGTGCAGCTCAGCGGCACCGGCGGTGCCGCAAACACGTCAATCCTCGTACCA
Organism: Sphingomonadales bacterium; assembly: GCA_027489365.1. Classification (GTDB taxonomy): domain Bacteria; phylum Pseudomonadota; class Alphaproteobacteria; order Sphingomonadales; family Sphingomonadaceae; genus Sphingomonas. The sequence goes on along the minus strand of JAIXZV010000121.1, from coordinate 5,574 downwards.
ACCACAGCAGTCCAGACGATCGCGGGCAAGTCGGTCGTGTTCGTTCGAACGGCGACGGGATTCCAGGCGACAGTGGTCACGCTCGGCGATGCTGCCGGCGCGACTGTCATCGTCCGCTCCGGGCTCACTGGCCGCGAGCAAATCGCCACTACCGGCAGCTTCACGCTCAAGGCCGAAATCGGCAAGGGCGAAGCGGCGCACGAGGATTGATGTCATGATCGCGCGCATTGTCACATGGGCGGTCGAGAAGCGCTGGCTTGTCCTGCTCCTCACCGCCATCGTCACCGTCATCGGTGCCTCTTCGCTTTACCGGCTGCCGATCGACGCGGTGCCGGATATCACCAACAACCAAGTGCAGATCAACGTCCGCGCACCTGCGCTCTCGCCCGAACTGGTCGAGAAGCAAGTGTCGTTCCCGATCGAGACCGCGCTCGCCGGTATCCCGGGCCTCGATAACACGCGCTCGCTCAGCCGGAACGGCTTTGCGCAGATCACCGCAGTGTTCGATGACTCGACGGATATCTACTTTGCTCGCCAACAGGTGGGCGAGCGGTTGGCTGGCATCGCCGAAAGCCTGCCCAAGGGCGTGAATCCCGAGATGGGGCCGATCGCGACGGGGCTGGGGGAGGTCTATATGTGGACGGTCCGCCTCGATCACCGCAAGGATGACACGCATCGTCCAGGCGAGCCGGGCCAACAACCCGATGGGAGTTACATCACGCCGGAAGGCGAACGCCTGACGAGCGAACAGGATAAGGCGACCTATCTGCGCACGGCGCAGGACTGGATCGTCACCCCGTTGCTTAAAAACACCAAGGGGCTTGCCGCCATCGACTCGATCGGCGGCTATTCCAAGCAATATCAGGTCGTTCCCGATACTCAGAAGCTCGCTTCGCTCAAGATCACATTGACCGATCTCGGCACCGCGCTCGAACGTAACAATACGAGCGTCGGCGGCGGCTTCGTCAACCGCAATGGCGAGGGGCTTGCCGTGCGATCTGACGCGTTGATCCGCAATGCGGCGGAACTGGCCCGAACCGTTGTCGCGACCCGCGAGGGCGTCCCGATCACGCTCGATCAGGTCGCGAGTGTCCGCAATGGGCAGGCGATCCGGATGGGATCGGCGTCCGAGAACGGAACGGAAGTCGTCGTCGGCACCGCGATCATGCGGATCGGTGAGAACAGCCGTAACGTCGCCACCGCCGTCGCCGACCGACTGAAAGCGATCAACGCCTCGCTGCCGCCCGACGTCGTGGTGCAGCCGGTGCTGGATCGCACCGCGCTGGTCAATTCGACCATCAAGACGGTGGCCAAGAACCTGTCGGAAGGCGCGTTGCTCGTCATCGTCGTGCTGTTCGTGTTGCTGGGCAATTTCCGTGCGGCGCTGATCGCTGCGGCGGTTATCCCGGTCACGATGATGCTGACCGGTTTCGGGATGCTCCGCCTCGGCATCTCGGCAAACCTGATGAGCCTCGGCGCGCTTGATTTCGGTCTGATTGTCGACGGCGCAGTGATCATCGTCGAAAACGCCCTGCGGCGGCTCGCGGAGCAACAGCACCACGAAGGGCGGTTGCTGACGGTCAAGGAGCGCCTGGACGCCGTAGCGACCGCCGCGCGTGAGATGATCCGCCCTTCGGTTTACGGGCAGGCGATCATCATTCTCGTCTACGTGCCGTTGCTCACGCTGACCGGGGTCGAAGGCAAGACGTTCGTACCGATGGCCCTTACCGTCATCATTGCCTTGCTGTTCGCGTTCGTCCTGTCGCTGACCTTCGTGCCCGCAGCGATTGCCCTCTGGCTGTCGAAGCGTGTCGAGGAAAAAGACGGCAGGATCATTAGCTGGCTGAAGGCCCGCTATGAGCCGAGCCTGGCAAAGGCGATAAAACGGCCCTCGATCACGATCGGGGCAGGGATCGGCAGCCTCGTGCTGGCAACGTTGGCCTTTACAACATTGGGGCAGGTGTTCCTGCCGCAGCTCGATGAAGGTGACTTGCTCATTCAGTCGCTGCGTATCCCGGCGACCTCAGTCCAGCAAAGCCAGGCGATGCAGGTGCCAATCGAGCGGATGGTATCGACACAACCGGAGGTGCGGTTCGTCTTTTCCAAGACCGGCACGGCCGAACTCGCGTCGGACCCGATGCCACCCAACGCGACGGACATGTTCGTTATCCTAAAACCGCACGACGAATGGCCCGATCCCGCGCTGACGAAGGCCGATCTGGTCAAGCGGCTGGAAGCGAAACTCGGGCAAATGCCCGGCAACGCCTATGAAATCACGCAGCCGATTCAAATGCGCTTCAACGAGCTGATCGCCGGCGTGCGCGGTGATATCGCGGTCAAGGTGTTCGGCGACGACTTCGCTTCGATGAACCGTACTGCCGAACAGATCGCCGACGTCCTGCGCAAGACGCAGGGGGCGGCGGATGTGAAGGTCGAGCAGACGACAGGTCTCCCAATGCTCGACATCCGCGTCAATCGCGACGCGATGGCGCGCCTCGGCGTCACCGCGCAGGACGTGCAGGATACCATCACCGCCACGCTCGGCGGGCGGGAGTCCGGCATGATCTTCGAGGGCGATCGACGTTTCCCCGTGATCATCCGCCTGTCGGACGCTGAGCGTGCCGATCTCGGCTTGCTCAAACAGGTGCAGGTGCCGGTCTCCGGCGGCGGCTATGTGCCGCTTTCCAGCGTCGCCGATATAGGCGTTGTCGATGGGGCGAACCAGATTAGTCGGGAGAATGGGAAGCGGCGCGTCGTGGTCCAGGCCAATGTGCGCGGCCGCGATGTCGGCAGCGTCGTGGCGGACGCACAGGCCGCCGTCGGGCAGACTATACGCCTCCCGGCCGGCAGCTATCTTGAGTGGGGCGGCCAGTTCGAGAATCTGAAGTCGGCCAGTGCGCGGCTCCAGCTCGTCATCCCGGCCTGCTTCATCCTGATCCTGCTGTTGCTCTATGGCGCGCTGGGGTCGGCGCGGGATGCCGCGATCGTATTCACCGGCGTGCCGTTTGCGCTGGTGGGGGGTGTGTTGCTGCTGTTCGCGCGTGGTATGGACTTCTCGATCTCGGCTGCGGTGGGCTTCATCGCGCTATCCGGTATCGCGGTCCTTAACGGCCTCGTCATGGTCAGTTCGGTCCAGGAGCTGATCCGATCCGGCATGGACCGAGCCGAGGCGGCGCGCATCGGCGCGATCCAGCGTTTGCGTCCCGTCGTCATGACCGCGCTCGTCGCCAGCCTCGGCTTCGTGCCGATGGCATTCGCCAGCGGGGCCGGCGCGGAGGTGCAGAAGCCGCTCGCAACCGTCGTCATCGGCGGTTTGATATCGGCCACGCTGCTGACGCTGTTCGTGCTGCCGACGCTCTACGCGCGGTTCGGGCACCCATCGGTCAAGATGGACGTGGACAAGACGGACCACGACGCGCCGCTGCGGCAACCCGCATGATCGCACCTGAAAAGGAAATGGACGATGCCGGTTCTCAAAGTTGCTTTGATACCCATGATCGCGATCGTGATCGGGGCACTTCTCGCCGGGTGGCGCACACCTGGCGAGAAGCTGGTTGCCGCTATTCAACATCTTGCCGCCGGTGTCGTGTTCGCCGCGGCAGCGACGGAGATTCTGCCGCTGGTGATGCATGGCGTTTCGCTGATGCTTGGCCTAAAGGCGGCGGAAGACCGGTTTGCAGGCCCCGTGGCACTGCTCGCCGCGATCGGCCTCGATCTTGCCGTCGACGGCCTGGTTCTCGGCCTGGCCTTCATCGCGGGCGAAACGGCGGGCACGCTGCTGGCCGTTGCCCTCACGCTCGAGGTACTGTTCCTGTCCCTGACGCTCACGAACGATCTGACCAACCGATATCGAAGGACGAAGGCGGTGGCCCTGACCTGCGCGCTGGCGCTGCTGGTGCCGATCGGCGCGCTCGTCGCGCAGCCGGTCGCACTGCTGTCGCAGGCGTGGATTACCGGGTTCCTGAGTTTCGGCCTGATGGCGCTGCTCTACCTCGTCACCGAGGAGCTGCTGGTCGAGGCGCACGCGCAGCCGGACACACCGATCATCAGTGCAATGTTCTTCATCGGCTTCCTCGCATTGCTATTGGTCGAGGAACTCGCGATGTAATCGAGGTGCTCATGGCAGCGTCGTCCGAGCCCTGTGGAAATCCGCTTACTGGTCGAGGCGGCGCTCACAACGGCCTTATCGGGATTTTTGTAAACTATTGAAAAGTTTTGGTTTACAGTGATCGCATAAAGTCCACTCGTCCCGAACCTTCGAGCCCCACACCTGAATCGCCACGCCGCACGGCCCCTCGAAGTGGCAGGGCGAGTCCGCGCTCGCCCTGCGCGCGCGCGCCGGTCAGCCGTGCGATGGCGGTGGCCACCTTGGCTGAGGGTCCCCCGGTTTCTCAGCCGGTCGCCGCAGATTTTCGCTCTACCCAAACCCGCTGTACGCTAAGCAACCGCATTCCGACCGAATTTGGGCCGTTTGCGGCCTGTCGGGCCTTCGGCGGCGACGACGGCAAAGCGGTCATGGTTCCGCAACGATCATTATCATTGAGAATTGCCTCTCAGCTCAGAACCCTATGCGTCCAGATCGCTCCGGTTTAAACAAGCCTTCGTGCCGAAGCCGATCGACAATGTCATACGTATCGAGCGCCGGGACATGGCGTAATTGACGTGCGACCACGGTAAAGTCGCCGGGTGTCAGGTTGGTCAATTCGGCCAGGCTCTCCGGCGCTGTGCAATGAAAGAAGCGCTCGAACGCGCGTGCTGCTCGTTCGCGGCCAAGCGGACGCAGATCGAGTTTGAAAACGAAGCGTCGCAGCGTCGCCGGATCAAGCGAGTTGGGGTGATTTGTTGCCGCGACAACCGGAAAGGGATGCCGATCCAGCCACGTCAGCAGTTCGTTCACCTGCCCCACCTCCCAGCTATTGTGCGCCCGTGTCCGGTCGAACAGCAGCGAATCCGCTTCGTCCAACAGCAGCACAGCCTCTTGGCGCCGCGCATCTGCAAAGGCCTGCGCGATCTGCGCCTCCGTCTCTCCGACCCATTTCGACAGCAGGTCCGACGCGCGCTTGACCAGCAATGGCCGATCGAGCGCGCGCGCGAGATGATGCGCCATCGCGGTCTTGCCGGTGCCGGGCGGACCGGTCAGCAGCATTGACACGTCGGGTGTGTCGCTGTCGCGCAACGCCGCGAACAGGGGAGCGATCGGACAGTCGGTCTCGAACAGATCAAGATCGAGCGCGGCGTGTCCGTCGAGCGGCAGATCCGAACCGCGCAATGCCCGGACCAGTGCGGTCGCCGCGCGGACGCCGCCGTCGGCTTCCTCGGCCAATCGAGCGGCACGCGCCGCCACGCGCAACACCGATGCGGTTTCCGGCGCGCGGTCGATGAGGCGATCGAAGCCATCGCCGGGCTGCACGCCCTCGTCGCGGGCAATCCGATCGAGCATCCGAAGCGCCGCACGCCGCGGCGGCGCGCCGAGCTTCAACACAAAGCTCATCCGCCGCAGGATCGCATCGTCGATGTTGCCGATCGCGTTGGTCGTCCAGATCACCGGTACGGCGTTGGTTTCCAGCATCCGGT
>JAIXZV010000336.1 GCA_027489365.1 Sphingomonadales bacterium | reverse complement strand
GAGCGTCCGCGCCAGATCGCCCGCCAGCCTGACCGCCTCCGCCGCGTCAACCGGCTGTCCGCTGCGCGCGCGCTCCTCCGATACCAGCCGCGCCAGGATCATCCTTCGTTCGAGCGGGGCCACGGCAGGCGGCAAGGGATCGATGTCGTCCGCCGGATCGAGCGCCGCGCCAACCGCCTCGTCGATCCCCGGATCGCCGATCGCCACCAGCCGCGGCAGCAGCAACCCGCCCGCACTCGCCCGGACGAAGGCATCGGTCAGCGCGCGTTTGGCGCGGTTGTTGGGCAGCAGGATCAGCCCGCGCGCCAGCTCCAGATCATTCCCGCCGAATTGCCGGATCAGCCCGGCCGCCAGCGCATCGGCAAAGGCGCGGTGCGCCGGGATCGTGTAAAGCTGCGGGGCCCGGCGCTCAGCCATCGGCCAGCATCGCCTCGGTCTTGCCGACCGCGGCGGGGGTGCCGACATCGAACCACAGCCCCTGATGCACCAGGCCGTAGGCGCGTCCGGCGGCGATCGCGCGCTCCCAGAACAGCATCGTCGAGAACGGCCCCTCCGGCCAATCCTTGATCACCCGCGGGGAGAGGATCTGCACGCCGGTATAGACGAACGGCGCGAGCTTGCCCGGCTGCCGCCGCCCGATGATCCGCCCATCGGGGGCAAGCCGGAAATCGCCTTGCCCGCCGTGATGATTGGCGCGCGCAAGCGGCACCATCAGCAGCAGCGCGTCCATCCGCGCATCATCCCACCGCGCCGCCAGCATCCGGATCGCGTCGCTTGGGCCATCGACCCACAGATTGTCGCTGTTGACGACGAGGAACGGCGCATCGCCGATCAACGCGCGCGCCTGCACGATGCCGCCGCCGGTTTCCATCAGCCGCTTGCGCTCGTCGGAAACAATCAGGTCGATTCCGGAAACGCGGTTATGCAAATGCGCTTCGAGCGCGTCGGCGAGATAGTGGACGTTGACCACCGCGCGCTCGACCCCGCTCGCGCGCAGCCGGTCGAACACATGATCGATCAGCGGTTTGCCCGCCACCTCGACCAACGGTTTGGGGCGCGTCGCGGTCAGCGGGCGCATCCGTTTGCCCAGGCCGGCCGCCATGACCATCGCCGTTTTCGGCACCGCGCCGCCCGGATCAGGCCGGATGTGGAGCGTGCGTTTGGGCGTCAGCATGACGACAAAGCCAAGGGATCACCGCGCAGCTCGTGCGGGATCGTCGCGTCGAACCACGCCTTGACGGGGGCGAGCGCGGGATGGTCGAGATCGCGGTTCAGATACCCCCAGACACGCGGGCACAGCGTGGAATAGCGCAACTTGCCGTCGCGCTGCCACAGCCGGGTGAAGATGCCGACGATCTTCGCGTTCCGCTGCGCGCCGAGCACGTGATAGGCGGCATCGAACCCGGCATCGGTCGCGACGGCCGCCTTGTAGCGCGCGAGCATGTCGGTCTCCAGCGCTGCCGGCACGTCGCGCCGCGCATCCTGCAGCAAGGACACCAGATCATAAGCAGGATGCCCCGCGAGCGCATCCTGGAAATCGAGCAAGCCGAACGTATCGGGGCCGATCAGCATCAAATTCTCGGCGTGATAATCGCGCAGCACCGTCACGGGCCGCCCGGCCAGCGCCACCTCGAACACCGCATCCCACGCCGCCGTATACGCCGCTTGATCGGCCTCGATGCCGAGCGCGGGGCAATACCATTCGGTCAGCAAATTCGCCTCGCGGTGCAACACCGCGCGGTCATAGCGCGCGACGGGCGCGGCTTCGCGCGCGTGGAGCGCGACCAGAATGTCGATCGCGGCACCATAGAGCGCGTGCTCGCGCGCGGGATCGGCATCGACCGTCTCGCGCATCCGGACATCGCCAAAATCTTCCAGCAGCACCAGCCCCAGGTCGAGATCGACCGCGTAGATCCGCGGCGCAGCAAAGCCATTCCCGGTCAGCCACCCGGCGATATCGAGAAAAGGTCGCGGGTCCTCATGCGGCGGCGGCGCATCCATCAGGATCGCGCTGCGCGTCGGCTCCACCGCCCTGAAGTACCGGCGGAACGAGGCATCGCCCGCGACCGGTAAAATATCCGCCCCGCCCCACCCATTCGCGGCCAGGAACGCGGCCGCCGCCGGTGGAGGAATCATATCTGCTGCCATCGCGCCTTCCAGCCCGGCGGGACGCTGGCTGTCAAGCGACGGCTGCCATCGGGCAGCATCTCCAGCGTCAGGGCGAGCGCATCGGGCCACCAGCCGGGCGCGCGTTCGGGCCATTCGACCAACAGCACCGAGTCCCCGGCCGCCTCGTCAAGCCCCAGTTCGGCAATCTCTTCAGGATCGTCGATACGGTACAGATCGACGTGCTGCACCGGGATGCGCACCTCGGGCACTTCATAGGGCTGCACGATCGCGAAACTCGGGCTGGGCGCTTCCCCCGCCAGTCCGAGCGCCGAAAGCAGCCCGCGCGCAATACTGGTCTTGCCCGCGCCGAGCGGCCCGGACAGCGTGATGATATCACCAGGCGCGACAAGCGCCGCCAATCGTGCGCCGAACGCCTCGGTCGCTGCGGGGTTTGCGAGGATCACGTCAGTATCCCGAAAGCAGCATGTCGAGCGCCTTGGAAATCTTGTCGCGATGATCTTCGAAGGACGTGATCGCACGCCCGAGATAACGCGCCATCACCGTCGCCGCGTTCTGCGGCATGAGAACAACGCTTTCTCCTTCGACAACAAAAATCGGGTTCAAGGTTGCCACCACCGACGGGACGCCGCCGCGCGGCAAAAGCGGAACCACGAAGCGCGTGTTAAGGCTGGCAAGCAAATTTGCCTGACAATCGAGCAGGAAGCCCGGCCCACCGCGTCGCGCATAGACGTCGAACTGTGCCATCAGAACATGCGATATTCGGCCAGCGGAATACCGTTCTCCTCGATCCAGGCGTTATAGCCGTCGATCGCTTCCTTATTCTCTTCCTGCCAGCGGCGGCTGCGCTCGTCGGAGACTTGCCTGGCCAGCCCCTCCTCGCACGCGCGCGAGACGTTGATGCCATATTCCTTGGCTGCCTCGACCAATTTGGTGTCGAGCGACACGTTGGTGGCGCGGCGAACCGTTGGGGCTTGCTCACGTCCGGACAATCGAGTCGCCATCATGGCCTCCATTCTATGCGCATACACTATGCGCATACCCAAAGGTCCGCAACCTACCGCCGCGGGAGGATTACCGTCATCAGCGTCCCCTGCCCCGGTTCGGAAACAAGTTCGATCGTCCCGCCATGCGCCTCGACGAACTGCTTGGCGAGCGGCAGCCCAAGGCCCAGCGCGCGCTCTCCGCTGCGGGTGATGCCGGGTTGCCCGAAGCGATCGAACGCGCGCGCGACGGCTTGCGCGCTCATGCCCGCACCGTCATCCGACACGATGATCCGCGCCGCCGCCGCCGTACCGTCGGTGTGAAGCAGCACGCGCCCGCCTTCCGCCGCGCTGGCCACGGCATGGCGCAGCATATGTTCGACAACCTGTTGCAAGCGCTTGGCGTCGCCCTTGCTCGCGCCGGTCGACGGCTGGATTTCGACCGCGAAATCGAGCTTGCGCTTCTTCGCCAGCGGGGAGACCGCATCGGCGGCGGCGCGCGCCACCGCGTCTAGCTCGACCTCAAGCATCTCCAGCACCGGTGCCTTGCCCTCGGCCTGGGTCAGATCGAGCACTTCATCGACCAGCATCCCCAGCCGCTCGACCGACTCCAGGATCGCCTCGACATAGCTCGTCGCCGCCTTGCTCAACTTGCCAGCATAGCCTTCGTTCAGCATCTCGGCGAACCCGCTGATCGACGTCAACGGGGTCCGCAATTCATAGCTCATCGTCGCGACGAACGCAGTCTTGATCCGGTCCGCCGCTTCGAGCGCCTCGTTGCGATCGCGCAGCGCGGTCTCGATCCGGCGGCTGTCGGAAATGTCGAGCATCGTGAACAGGCCATTCCCGTCGGGCAGCGGCACGGCGGCGAATTCGAAATGCCGCCCGTCCTTGAACGCGACGCGGCCCCCGCGCTGCTGCCGCTCGACCGTCGCGGCGCGCACCAGATCGCCGATCAGCACCGCGCGCGCCGGGTTGGCGAGCTGCCGCGCGGCGACCTCGGCCAGCGCATCGACGCGCGGATGCGTCACCAGAAATGCCTCGTCAAAGCCCCACATCGTGCGGAACTTGTTGTTCCAAAGCTGTAGGCGCCCGTCGGCCGCGAACACGCCAAGCGCCTCGAACAGATTCTCGAACGTCGCGGTGCGCACGCGAAGAAGCGTGTCGCGCGCGCTCGCCAATTGCACCTGCTCGGTGCGATCCTCGAAGATCAGCAGCAACCCGCCGTCGGGCAGCGGCTGCGCGACCACGCGCAGATGGACGCCGCCGGGCAGATGCCATTCTTCCTCCTGACCGCCGCCCGCCGCCAGAAACCAGTCGCGCCGCTCGGATTTCCACCCAGGAAAATCGCGCACTTCGGGCAAGCGCTGCGTCTCGCGCATCCGCTCGAGCACCCGGTCGAATTCGGGCCGGTCGGCGAGCCATTCGCTCTTCATCGCGAACAGGCGCCGGAACGGCTGGTTGCAGAACACCAGGCTGCGGTCGGCGGCGAATTGCACCACCCCGGCCGAAAGCCGGTCGAGCATCGCACGCTGCGCATCATCGAACCGCTTCAGCCGCGCGCGCGCCTGCTCCAGATCCTCGATATCGATCGCAAAGCCCGCCACCCCGCCAGTGGACAGCGGCGCATCGTACACCCGCAGCATCCGCCGCTCGCCACGGATCGTCGCCGGCATCGCTTGCGATTGCACCGCCTTGGCATCGCGCGCCAGCACGGCGCTGGCCAGCGGACCGCCGACGCCCGATCCCTCGACCAGCTCCAGCCCGCGCGCGATCACGTCCTGCTCCGACGCACCTTCGACCGCATCGACATAATGCGAATTGACCATCGCCAGCCGCAGATCGGGGCCGCGATACCACATCGGCATCGGTGCCGCCTGAATGACGCCGCTCAATTCCTCATAATGCGTCGTGGCATCCGCGACCGCCGCGTCGAGCCGCGCGATCTCGGCCTCGCTCTCGGTGGCATCGAACACCCAGATGATCACGCCGCCCGGCGCCTGGACGTCGCGCGCGGCACGGCCCCCGCGCAACATCAGTGCCCGCGCCGACCCTTGCGCCCGCACCGCGCGGGAAAACGAACGCCCCGATTTCTGGGCCGCAGCAATGTCGGCGGAAAGCGCCGCCGCGTCCTCGGGCGATAGTCCCCCACTGGCCGCGCCGCTTTTGGGCAGGAGATCGTCGAGGTAGCGCGGAGTGGCGGTCAAACCGAACCAGTCAGCCAGGCGCGGCGGACATTCGAGCCGCCCGTCGGCCCGCACGATCAGCGCGAGCGCTGGCGCCGACGCCAGCATCGCCTCCAGCCGCGCATTCGCCTCGAACGCCTCCGCCGCTTCGCGACGCGCGCGCAGGCCGGTGTAGAGCAACCAGATCGCGATGCCGATCAGCAGCGTAAGGGCGACGCCGATCAACGCCAGTGAAGGCTGCGAAACGCTCGTCATCGACAACGCTCGGTGGTTGGCACCGACATCTCCCTCCACGGCATTAAGTTGCGATGCACGCCTATCGCCCTACCGCCTATGTTCCATGCGGCAAGCATAAAAAACGGGCGGACACCCCCTGGATGTCCGCCCGCACAATACCAGCGTCAGGCGCGGCTATCAGAAGTGAACCGCCGCTCCGACCCGGAAGTAAGTTCCCAAAATCCCTTGGAAATAGGTCGTGGTGCCACCCGACGCCGAATATGGATAGGGTGCCTTGGCGTCTAGCAGGTTGTCGACGTCTGCATTGATCGAGAAATTCTTGTCGACATCGTACTTCACCGAAAGATTGACGAAGGTGAAAGCCTTGACCTCGGGCACCGTATAGAAATTAAAGACGGTGTTCGGATCGACCCGCGTCTTGCCAATATAGTTAACCTGAATTTGGCCGAAGAATCCGCCATTGTCGTAACGCACCGTGGCGACACCCTTGTGGCGCGAATATCCGACCGAATTGCTCGTCAGCCTCGGGCGCGATCCGGCCGTAACAACGGTCGAAAGTGTATCGAGATATTGATAGTTCACCGTGAAGCCGACGTGGCTTCCACGACCGAGGAAAGGCGAATCAGTGCGGTAGGCTACCTCTGCCAAGATGCCCTTATATTTCAATTGCGCAGAGTTGAAGTAGGTCGTTCCAACATTGTTCAGCTGCGCATAGTTGTTGCTACCCGGCGTACCGCTGAAATCACGGCTGACAAGGGCGCAGAACGGATTGTTGGGATAGTTTACCGCATCATAGCACGCGGAAACGACCTGATCGTTGGAAAACTGACTAATCGCATTATTCAACTGAATACTTACATAGTCAATCGTCGCACTAAATCCGGGAACGAAACGCGGTTTCAAAACCGCACCAACAGTGAAGTTGTCGGACTTTTCGCTCTGCAGCGCGGTGTTACCAAAGGTAAAAGTCTGGAATGAACGCTGATTACTCAATGAAACAAAATTCGCCGGAACACCCGCCGCAGCACAATTCTTCTTGCGGGTTACCGGATCAGGCCCGCTATTGACCAACGAGTTATCGCAAACGTCGGTTGCAAAACCAAACGCGCTGGACGTGGGATTGAACGCCTCGGTGATCGAAGGCGCACGCACGGCGCGGGTGTAGGCGGCGCGGAACGCGAGATCACGGATTGGCGCGTAGCGTCCCTGAAAAGTGTAGGTGGGATCGCCGCCAGCCTGCGAGTTCCAGATATAGCGCCCGGCGGTCTGGAAAGAGAGTTCATTCACGAACGGGATATCGTTGCTCGCGGAAATGATATCTGCGTTCAACTCGCCGAAAATCTCGTTGGTGTGATACTTACCGAACACGCGATCGATCGGAACAGACCGCCCGTAACTACCCCGATTGGCAGAGCTGCCAGTGCCGCTGCCGAAATAGAATGCGCCGGGGTCGAACGTCGAATCTTCGGCGCGGTGCTCGTAACCGAGTGCGAAAGCGAAATCACCGCCGGGCAGTTTGAACAAGGGACCGGCCAGCGAGAGAACGCCATCATATTGATTGTTGGTGTTGACCGGCGTCGCAATCGTTGTGACGTAATCACGCGCAGCCTGAGAGATTTGCGCACCAAACGGATTGATTGGTGCGCATGTCGAACTGATCGTCGCGATCGGGGAATTTGTGTAGCCCGGCGCGCACACGATATTGCCGCCAACGCTTACGGCATTGATCGCATTGCGGAAGTTGACTTCGTTCAACTCAGGATTGCGGCTGCTGGTCCGCGCGCGGCCATAGTTGAAATAGGCTTCGAACTTCCAGTCTCGGCCCGACAGCACGTTGAGCGTGCCATCGACTCCGCCCACGAAACGCATGACCTCCGACTTGCCGGTCGAAACGCCGGAGGACAGATCGACATTGGCGCGCCCGAGATAGAAATAATTCTGCGTGATACCGTCGAGCGCAGGATCACCGAACGGATTATTCTGATCGCTGAGCGGATTGTTGGTGATCGAATTCTGGATCACCGCACGCGCTGCGGGGCTGAGGTAAGGGTTGTTGATCGAAACGATCAAATTGCCGTCACGCGTACCCGCCGCACCGAACAGGCCGCTGTTGTAAACCGGCTGCGCGGCAAGGTTACGGCCCTGGCTGACGCTATACCAACCCTCGCCGAAAATCCGGATTTTGTCGGTCAGATCGAAGGATGCTTCGAGATTGACGTTGTAGCGCTTGATATCGGTCAGCAAATTCTCGACGTCGCGCAAAGTGAACCCATTGCCACCGCTGGTAAACACGCTGAAACCGCTGTCCGGCCCGATCGTGCTGCCATAGATGATCGGAATCAAATTGCCGAATTGATCGAATTTTAGCTGCGTCCCGGCGGCATTGTTGACGCCGAAGTTCAGACTGGGATCGCCCAAGAACGCGATCGACTGTTGCGGCGTGAGGGTCAAATCGAAGCCGACGTTGGCACCGCCCACGATGGGAATGCCGTACGGCGAGACCGAAGGAATACGATTGTCAGTATAAATCGGCTGCGGCCCCGTACCCGTCCGCGATTGAGCGAACCTGTTGTCCGACGCAGTGGCGGCGCGATCGTTGAAAAACAGGCCGGTGGATTCGTTATATTCGCCCGAAACCGTGATATTGCCGCGCCCGCCGGCAAAGTTCTTCCCGGCAAGGAAACGAATGCGATAATCCGGGGCGTCGCCGCGGCTCGAAACCCCTTTCTGCGCGTCGATGTCGAAGCCTTGATAGTCCTTCTTCAGGATGATGTTGATGGTACCGGCAATCGCGTCCGAACCATAAATCGGCGCACCGATGGCTGCCACGGTCTCGATACGGTCGACCAGCTTGGTCGGGATGACGTTCAAATCGACCTGATTGCCGCCAGAGCCGGTGGGACCAAAGATCGATGCCGTGTTACCCGAGACGAAACGGCGCCCGTTGACGAGCGTCAAAGTGCGTTGCGAGCCGAGGCCGAGGAAGTCGACGAAACTCTGGCCTGCGCCGAAGCCCGATTGATTGAAGCCGACCGGCGAGGCACCGGGCACACCAAATGACGGGAGTTCGTTCAACGCCTGTGCGACGGTCTGATAGCCGCGCGCATCGAGATCCTGCGAGGTGATTGTCTGCAGCGGCGAAGCAGTTTCCGTGCCGCGGCGCGAAATGCGCGATCCAGTGACGACGATTTCTTGGTCGCTGGGGTTTTCTGCGGCTGGCGCGGGGGGTGGCGCTGGTGGGGCAGATTGAGCGAAAGATGGTGCAGCAATCGTTAGCGACAGCAGCGATGCGGACAAGGCAAACGCTGCGCGAGATCGGGTTCCGAAGACTGACATACTTACCCCTTTGATTTTTAGCCCCATAGCCGCCGTCAAAGGAACGAAATCCCAAACCGAAACGCAAGTGGTCCGGCTCGATTGTTGCTGCACTGTTGCGGCGTCGCAACAAAATGCCACGCCGGACCGATCTGGTCCGACGTGGCGATACGAAACACCTAATGTTCAGCGGCTGCGTGAAGCAGGCCGCTGCCGCAATCAATACCGGTAGTGATCCGGCTTGAACGGGCCTTCGGTCGGCACGCCGATGTAACCGGCCTGCTTCGGGGTCAGCTTCGACAGCTTCACGCCGAGCTTTTCGAGGTGCAGCGCCGCGACCTTCTCGTCGAGGTGCTTCGGCAGGACATAGACTTCGTTCTTGTAATGCTCGCCCCGGGTCCACAGCTCGATCTGCGTGTGCGTCTGGTTGGTGAAGCTGGCCGACATCACGAACGAGGGATGGCCCGTC
>JAIXZV010000186.1 GCA_027489365.1 Sphingomonadales bacterium | reverse complement strand
ATTCGGCCAGACCGCGCTGCGCACCGAACCGGTCCGCGTCTCGGCGGGCGTTGGCAATGATAGCGTGCTCGGCGCGCTCGGGCTGCACCGGGGCGCGCTCAATCCGGAGACGTCGGTCAAGCTGGTCGCGCAGACCAGCTTGCGCGCGGGCGACGAATTCTCGTTGCGCGTGCAAGGCGGCGTTGCCAAGAAGGTGGTGATCCAGGCCGACGACACGATGACGACGCTGGCCGATCGCGTCCGCAAGCTGACCGGATCGGGCGCGTCGGTGACGACCGCTTTGGTATCGGGGTCGACGGTGCTGCGGATCGAGGCGAAGGCCGGATCGTCGGTCGCGCTCGTCGCGGGGCCGGAGGGGAAGGACGCGCTCGAGAAACTTGGGATGGACCCGACCCGTCTGGCGGTTCCCGTGCTTGCTGCAAAGGGCGCGCCGAAGGTTCGTCCCGGCGGCAATTACGGACTCGCGCTGACCGAATCGCTCAACGTTTCGACCGCCAAGGATGCGGCGGCGACGCTGAAGGTTTTGAAAAGTGCGATCTCGACCACCCAGACCGCCTATCGCTCGCTATATTGGGACGAGGGCAAGGCGAAGCTGACCGATGGCGTCAAGCCCGGGGGCAGCGGCATGACGGCAGCGCAGGCAGCGCAGCTCGACAGCTATAAATCGGCGCTGGCGCGCTTGACGCCGGCGGCCGGAAACACGCTTGGCGGTTACACAGGATTTTGATGATGCCGACATCGACACCGCCCTTGCTCACCGGGATCGGCCTGGCGATGAAGAATCTGTCCGAGCGGCAGCGCGTGATCGCGCAGAATATCGCCAATAGCGAAACCCCCGGCTTCAAGGCGCGCGAGGTGAATGCGCCGAATTTCTCCAGCCTGTTGGCGGCGCAGGACAAGGGCGGCAAACCCGCCGTCGCCCGCCCGCACATCACGCTCAGCAGCGGCATGGCCGCACTCGGCGCGCGCCAGATCATGAGCGGCAATGTGATCGCCGACCGCGACGTGTCCGAGACCAAGCCCGACGGCAATAATGTCGTGATCGAAGATCAATTGCTCAAAATGGGCCAGATCCAGGCCGATTTCGCGACGATGACGAGCCTGTACCGCAAGCAGATCGGCTTGCTGAAGGCGGCGATCGGGAAGCAGTAAGGCGCAACTACACCGTTGCACGCCATCCTCGTTCGCCCTGAGCTTGTCGAAGGGCTGCACTTCTCAATCGCAAGAAGAACAGGGCTTCGACAAGCTTAGCCCGAACGGCGGGAATGGCTTCCCCTCACAAACTCGCATTCACCGAAATCGGCGTTGCGCCTTCGGTGCGGGATACCATTCCGCTCGCGCCGTAGATCGCGCTGCGTGATCCCGACAGGCGGCGGGCTTCGCTGGCCACTGCGGCCATCATCTCGGTCGACAGGTCGATCTGGCGCTCCAGCACGGTTGCGTTGTCGCGCGCCGCGGTGCTGAGGCGCTCGATCGCGTCGCGCACCGTCTCGCGGGTTTCGTCGTCGAGCGTCGCCATCCAGTCCGCGCCGCTGCGTTCGCGTGCGGCGATGATCGTGTCGAGCGTCGCGACTAGCTTGATCTTGGCCGCCGCCATTTCGGCAAAGTCGCGGTGCCGCACGGGGGAGCGCAACCGCGCGGTTTCCTCCTCCATGATCGCGGTCAGCGATACGATCGTGTCGATGAATTCAGTCGCCATTGCCGGTTCCTCCCTGCATCTTGATCATCTGCGCAAGCACGGCCGGGGCGAGCCCGATCCCGCCGGTCTTCGCCATTTCGGTGCCGAGCTTTTCGGCGAGAATGCCGCGGAATATCGCCTCGCCATGCCCGCCGGAGAATTGATCGCCGAGCTCGACGCTTTCCATCATCAACTGCGTCATCTGCCCCAGGAACACCGCCTCGAACTTCTCGGCGGTCTGTTTGGCGCTCGGCGGTTTCGGGCCGAGCGGGGCAGGGGCAGGGGCAGGGATCGCGGTTACGGGGGGCAGGGCCATCATTGCACCTCGATATCGGCCTGGAGCGCGCCGGCGCTCTGTACCGCTTGCAGGATGGTGATCAGGTCGCGCGGGCTGACGCCCAGACGGTTCAACCCGCTGACCAGCGATTGCAGCGAGGTGCCGCCGCCGAGGATCGCCAGCGACTTTCCACCGCCGTCGTCGACCGCGATCTTGGTGCGTGGCAGGACTTCCGTCGTGCCGTTCGACAAGGGTGCGGGTTGCGAGGCGACCGGGTTTTCCGAGATGCTGATCGTCAACCCGCCCTGCGCGATCGCGACCGGGCTGATCTTCACATCCGTGCCCATGACGACGGTGCCCGACGCTTCGTTGATGACGATGCGCGCGCGCTGATCGACCGTGACTTCGAGATTCTCGATCTCGGACACCAGATTGACCATCGATCCGCCGAGATCGCCGCGCGCCGAGACCTGGACCGTTGCCGGGTCAAGCACTTCGGCGGTGCCGCTGAAGCGGCCGTTGATCGCGGCGGCGATGCGCTGGGCGGTGGTGAAATCCGGGTTTTTCAGCGCGAGTTTCAGGCTGGTTGCCGATCGAAAGGCAAAGTTCACTTCGCGCTCGATGATCGCGCCCCCGGCGATCCGCGCCGAGGTGGTGACGCCGCGCGTGATGCTGGCACCAGCACCCTGCGCCTTGAAGCCCGACAGTGCGACCGGCCCCTGCGCCACGGCATAGATTTCGCCGTCGAGCGCGCGCAGCGAGGAGACCAGCAAGGTCCCGCCCTGCAAGCTGCTCGCATCGCCGAGCGAGGAGATCTGCACGTCGATCTGCGATCCGGCGCGCGCGAAGGGGGGCATCGTTGCCGAGATCGATACCGCGGCGACGTTCTGCGTCTGCATCCTGGTGCCGCGAATGTTGACACCCATGCGCTCGAGCATCGCCTGCATCGATTCCTCGGTGAATGGCGCGTTGCGCATCCGGTCGCCCGTGCCGGCGAGGCCGACCACCAGGCCGTACCCGACCAACTGGTTGGGGCGGACGTTCTCGATATCGACGATATCCTTGATGCGCGGACCCGCCTGCGCGGCGGCGGGCGTCAGCGCCGCAGCCAGCGGGAGCAGGATCGCCATCGTCAGATGGGAGAAACGCATAAAACACCCCGGATTCGTGGAAATATCACCATTAGTTTCTTATAGGATAGTATGCGGCGGCAGTGCCTCGCCGCGGGGAGAAACCTTGCGCATCACCGCCAATCCCGCGCTCGTCGCCACCTTGCTGCAAACGGCGCTGCCGAAGGCGGCCGGGTTCGCCGTGGCGGAGAAGGTCGCGGCCCCGCCAACCCCGGCGACGCCGGTCGCGCAGCCGGTCAGCGTGGAGATGCTGGTCACGCTCGCCACCGCCGAACCCACGATCGAGCGCCGCCGCCGCGCGGCTGCTGACGCGGAACGCGGCCTGCGCGCGCTGGAAAGCCTCGACCGCGCGCTGTCGGCGGGTCTGCCCCCGGTCGAGCGGCTGGAAGAGGTCGCTGCCTGGGCAGCCGAAGAACACGCGCCGCAGGACCCCGAACTCGCCGCGCTGCTCAAGGACATCGAACTGCGCGTGCGGATCGAACTGGCCAAGCACGAATATATCGTTTGATATCAAAGTATTATTGTCCTGAATGTGGCCGATTGCGACTCTTCATCCCTCCCCTTCAGGGGAGGGGCTTATTGGCTGTCTTGGTGGACCTATTATAAGCGCGCTCAGGTGCGTTTCTTGGCCAGCCGCATGACATAGCCGATGATCTCCGCCACCGCCTTGAAATGCTCGGTCGGGATCGGCCGGTCGATCATCGCGCTGGCATAGAGCGCGCGCGCGAGCGGGGGGCTCTCGACGATCGGCACGCCAGCTTCCTTCGCCACTTCGCGGATGCGCAAGGCGACTGCGTCCGTCCCCTTGGCGACGACGACGGGCGCCGCCATCGCGCCATGGTCGTATTTCAGCGCGACGGCATAATGCGTCGGGTTGGTGACGATGACGCTCGCGGTCGGCACCGCCGCCATCATCCGCCGCCGCGCGCGCTGAATGCCGATCGCGCGGATCTTGGCCTTGATCTTGGGGTCGCCTTCGCTTTGCTTGTGCTCGTCCTTCACCTCCTGCAGCGACATTTTCATGCGGTTGAAGAAGGACCGGCGCTGATAGATAAAGTCGAACGCGGCCAGCGCGCCGACCAGCATCGCGACCGACTTGATCATCGCGCCGACCATCTCGCCCGCCGTTTTCGCGATCGTCAGCGGGTCGGCACCGATGAGCTGGTCGAGACCGGCGAGGCGCGGGCGGATCACCAGCGTGGCGATCGTGATGACCATCACGAACTTGGCGAAGGTCTTGGCGAATTCGATCAGCGCGCGCGGGCCCAGCATTCGGGCGAAGCCGGTGAACGGGTTGAGTTTGGAGGGCTTTGGCGCGACCCGCGACCAGGACAGGGTGGGGCGGCCCTGCACGAACAGGATCAGCAGCGCGAAGCCGAACAGCACGCCCAGGATCGGGGCGATGCCGCGAAACACGGCGAACACGACGCCGGTGGCGAAGGCCTGGGCGCCGGCCGGCTCCAGCGCATAATCGTCCGCGCTGCCCCACAGCCGCACCAGCATCGGGCCGAGCTGCGCCAGCGTCCAGCTGCCGAGGCCACCGGCGACGATGATCATCGCGATGAACATCACCGCATGGCGCATTTCGGTGGAGGTCGCGACGTCGCCCTTTGCGCGCGCGTCGCTCAGTTTCTTGTCGGTTGGATCCTGGGTTTTCTGGTCGGCATCGGCCATCGCGCTACACCAGCCCGGTCTGCAGCCAATCGACCATCGCGGTCGAATAGGCGGTGAGGATGCCGCCGATCAGCAGTGCGAACAACGCGAGGCCGAGCAGCAGGTTGAGCGGCTGCGCGATGAAGAACACCTGGATCGCAGGCGCAAGGCGCGCCGACAGGCCGAGCGCCATGTTGAACACGATGCCATAGATCAGCAGCGGTGCGGCGAGGCTGATCGACAGGCTCATCGCCTTGCCGATGGTGAGGATCGCGAGTTGCGCGAAATCGCTTGCGGGCGGCAATCCACCGACCGGGAACATCGCATAGCTGTGCACGATCGCGACGATCCACAGATGGTGGACGCCCATGCCCATGCACACGACGGCGGCGGCGACGGTCATCAGTTTCGACAGGACCGGCGCTTGCCCGCCTTGCGACGGATCGTTGATCAGCGCCGAAGACAGGCCGATCTGCATACTGATCAGCGAACCCGCCATCGCGGCGGCGAGAAACATGATCTTGATGATCATGCCGATCGCCAGACCGGTCAGCATCTCGGCGACGATGATGCCCGGCAGCGCATTGCTGTTCTGGGCAAACGGCAGGATGCGCGTGCTGAGCAGGCCCCACAGCCCCGCCGTCATGCCGAGCGACAGGATCAGCCGGATCTTGCCCGGCACCGCATCGTCGGAAAACACCGGCAGCAGCATTAGCACCCCGCCCACCCGCACGAACAGGATCAGGAAGGCCGTACCCTCGATCGGCAGCAGTTCCATGTCAGCCCGACACGATCATGGCCGAGATCTGCGTCATGAAATTGGACAGCGCCTGGCCGATCATCGGCAGCGACAGCAGCATCACGACGCCGATCGCCAGCAATTTGGGGACGAAGGTCAGCGTCATTTCCTGCACCTGCGTCAGCGCCTGGAACAGGCCGATCACGACGCCGACGATCAATGACGTGATCAGCATCGGCCCGACGATCGTCAGCACCAGGATCATGCCGGCCTTGGCCAGCTCCATCGCGTCGAACGGCGTCATCGCGCGTCAGATCTGCATACGCATGATTTCGGAATAGGCGTTCACCATCCGGTCACGCACTGCGACGACGGTGTCGAGCGCGGTCTCGGCGGCACCGACTGCGGTCACCACGTCGATCAGATCGCCTTTGCCCGCCACTTGCCTGGCGCTCGCATTCTCGGCGGCGCGCATGTTGGTGGCGGCATCGCTGACGAGCTTTTCGACCATGCTGCCAAAGCCCGATCCGGTGCCCGGCGTGGTTTCGGTCTCGGCGATCTTCGGGATTTTGGTCGCGTCGAGAATGCGGCCATAGGCGGCGGTTGCGTCTAATGCTCCGATCGACATGCTGCGGTTCCTTATTTGAGGAGATCGATGGTGCGCATCGTCAGGCTCTTGGCCGCTTCGATCGCGCTGAGATTGGCTTCGTACGAGCGCTGCGCCGCCTTCATGTCGGCGCCTTCGACGAGGGAATTGACGTTGGGTTTCTTGACGTAGCCATTGGCGTCGGCGGCCGGGCTGCCGGGCTGGTAGACGCGCTGAAAGTCGCTTTTGTCGGATTCGATCGAGGCCACCCGTACGCCCGCCGCACCGGTCTGCCGATCGACCTCGGAGGAGAAGGTGGGAAGCCGCCTGCGATACGGGTCACCGCCGGGCGTGCGCGCGACCGAATCCGCATTGGCCAAATTCTCCGCGATCACCCGCATCCGCAGCGATTGCGCGCGCAGGCCCGATGCGGACACCGCCATGGTGGTCTTCAAATCCATGCTTCGTCTCCGGCGCCCGATCGGCGCACAGCTCCGTTATAGGCAAATATTGCCTAGCTGGACGCGGAAGCCGGAAAGATTTTCCTATAACTCTGGGGAAGGAGCTTTTTGGCCATGTCCGTTCTCGAGAGCATTTATGTCGATCTGTCGGTCGTCCTGGGATCGGCGCAGGTGCCGATCCGCCAGATCCTGAAAATGGGGCGCGGCGCGATGATCCCGCTCGATTGCGGGCATGACGACCCGACGCTCGTTTATGTGAATGACGAATTGGTCGCGCGCGGCAAGGTGCTGGTCGAGGGCGACCAGATGTCGCTTGAGGTGATCGAAATCGTCCAGCGGTCGCGCAGCTAATGGATCTCGCATCGATCCTGCGCACGCTGGGCGGCCTCGCAACCGTCCTCGGCATGTTGAGCGCCGCTTTGTGGCTGGTGCGCCGCTACGACATCCGCTTGCCGGGGCGGACCGGGATGGTCCGCGCCAGCCGGCTCGAGCTGGTCGAACGGCTGCCGATCGATGCGCGCCGCTCGGTCGCCTTGCTCCGCCGCGACGGGCGCGAGCACCTCATCCTGATCGCGCCGGAGGGGCATGTGATCCTCGAAAGCGCGGTGGTGCGCGATGCGGCCGATTTCGCGGCGGTCGCTCCGGTCGCGGAGGCCGCACCCGAGGTGCCGCAGTTCCGCGCGGAAATCGCCGCGGTGGGCCAAGGCTTCGGCACCCTCGTAGAGAGGGCGCGCGACCGCGCCGTGCCGCTGGGCGACCTGTTCAGACGTGGTATTGCGCGGCTTGTCGCGCTCGCGAGGCGTCTTCGCGCCGTGCCGTTCGGTGCCTTGGCGCGAAGCCGGATCGCGCGCCTCGCCGTCATCGCCAAGCGCGCCCGCGATAGAATCCGAGCGCAGGCCCCGATCGTCCTGCGACGAGCGTCGATGCAGCGCTTGCTGGTCCGCGCGCGCGAATGCGCCGGTGAGGCCAGTCGGTTGCTGGAGGCGCTTGCGGCACCAAGGACGCTGGTACCGTCGGTCAGCGGCGGCCAGCCCCAACCCCAGCCCCAGCGCCAGCACATCGCACCCGACACGGCCGCGCGGGCGAGAGCGCGGCCACGCGTGCGACCCGACGCAGCCGGATTTCCACCCTTGCTGAAGCTGATGTTCGAGCGGGCGGCGACCCTCACCGCGCCCGCGACCCCCGCTCCTCCGCCCGCGCCACCGCCGCGCAGTAAGCCGCAGCGCCCACCGACCCGCAAACCGGCGCGCAAGGCGCGCGCCGCGCGCAAGGGATTGCGACATGGCTAAGCTCCGCATCCTGCTATTCGCACTGCTGCTGCTGGTGCCCTCGGCGGCGCTCGCCCAGTCGGCCTCGGTCGATCTCGGCAAGGGTTCGGTCTCGGGTCAGGCGATCACATTGGTCATGATGCTGACCGTGCTCAGCCTCGCACCGGGCATCCTGATGACCGTCACGTCCTTCACGCGGATCATCGTCGCCTTGTCGCTCTTGCGTACCGGCATCGGCGCGCAGGGGGTGCCGCCGAATCCGGTGTTGATCAGCCTGGCGCTGTTCCTGTCGTTTTTCGTCATGGCCCCGACGTTCCAGCAGGCGTACGACAAGGGCGTGACGCCCTACACGGAAGGCAGGCTGACCGAAAAGCAGGCGTTTACCCGCACGTCCGAGCCGTTCCGCCAATTCATGCTGAAGCATGTCCGCAATGACGATCTGCAGATGTTCACCGATCTGTCGGGCAAGCCCGCGCCGACACGCGCCGACATGCCGCTTACCACACTGATGCCGGCGTTCATGATCTCCGAGCTGCGCCGCGCGTTCGAGATCGGATTTCTGCTTTTGCTGCCGTTCCTGATCATCGATCTGGCGGTGTCGGCGGTGTTGATGGCGATGGGCATGATGATGCTGCCACCGCCGACGATCGCCTTGCCGATGAAGATTATCTTCTTTGTGCTGGTGGATGGTTGGGCGTTGGTGGCGGGATCGTTGATCAGGAGTTTTGGGACGGGGGGGTGACCGGAGCGGCGTTCGAAGTTGCTTTTCGCTGCTCGGTTGCCAGCCAGCGCGACAGATCGTCGAACGCGATCATCTCGCAAAACGCCAAGCCCGCATAGCCCGCCTTGACCCAGCGCACGACGGCGCGGCGCGGGTCCAGCCCCGGAATGCCGAGCACCACTGGATCGCCGAGTTGCACGGCGCACGACAGCGCGATGCGGGCGCCGCCGAGCGAAATGTCCTGCAGCGCGCCCGACAGCAATTGCCCGTTGCGCCGCAGCGTCACCGGGCACCGCGTCGCCAGACGCAGTGAGCGCGGCAGATGCGCCTTGGCATTGCGGACCGGCGGCTTCAGCAATTCGGTGACATCGACCGCCTCGTCGAAGCGCAACCCGATCTCGGGATGGCGCGACCAGACCACGACGCCCTCGACGATCGCGCCGTTCTTAAGCTCGACGCGCGCGCGCTCGCCGGGTTCGACCGGCGACAGCGTTTCGATCCGCATCCCGCCCGAGGACAGATTGCGCACCCGGCACAGATCGTCGCGGCTGGCGGTCGACAAGCGGGCGATCAGCAGGATCGTCGTCAGGCGCGCTTCGCGCTGCGCCAGGACGGGCGGGTTCGTCACATGCGGCGACGGGGTCATGGGGGGAACTCCTCTTTCGGCCGGGGGTGGAACTCTGGAGCCTGGGGTCATGCCGGCGTCGCCGTCATGATCACCGCGCGTTTTACGACCTTGCCGCCGAACGCCTCGGTCGCGGAGGTCATCACGACCTTGCGGAACACTGCGAGATCGGGAAGCATCCCGCCGGGGCCGCTCGTCATCGGCGTGCGGAACGTGCGCATGTTGATCGCGTCCATCAGCAGCGGCAGGCGCGTCGTGACGAAATCGACGTCGCTTTCCTCCGTCTCAAGCTGGACCTCGAACGAAACATAACCCGCCAGACGTCCGTCGGCCGAGACCAAGGGTGCCAGGATCTTGCCGGTCGGCACGAAGGCGGTCTCGATCTTGGTGCGTGCGGCGGGCTGTGCGGCGGCGGTCGGGGCGGGCAGCAACTGGCGCACGCCGAACGCGGCACCGCCACCGACGCCAAGCCCGGCGACCAGCAGGATCGGGATGAGGAGGGCGGTTTTCACCGGGCGGTCCGATCAGAACTTGAAACTGGCATCGCTGGGCAGAGCGGGTGCGGCGCCCAGTGCGACGATGGTGATGCGACGGTTTTCCGGTCGGTTCGGCTCACCGGGATAGACCGGTTGCGTGCCCGCCAGTGCGACGACTTCGGCGAAACGGTCGGGGGTGAGCCCCGCCGCGATCATCGCCGATCGCGCCGCGAGGGCGCGATCCGCGGACAAGCGCCAATTGGCTTCGCTCTGCCCGCCGGTCGCATCGGTATGCCCCTCAATCGCGATCTGCGCGCCTGATTTCGTGAGCTTCCGCGTCAGCGCACCCAGCATCGCCGCGGCAAAGGGGTTGAGCACCGCCGTCGTCCCGACGAACATCGGACGTTTCGCCGTGTCCATCAGGCTGATCCGCACGCCGTCGCGGTCGGGTTCGACCTTGATGCTGTCCTGCGCGCCTTGGGCAGCGCTTTCCAGCGCGACGCGCATTTCCTGCGCCATCACGCGCATCGATGCATCGGGGATGTTCGCGGTGCCGCCGCGCGAGATGCCGCTCTTCGCGGATTCGGCAGCGGGCTGGCCGGTGGTCTTGGTGTTATCCGCCTGCGCGCGGCGCGTGCGGCCGCCCAGCCCGGGCTGGTCGCCCGGGTTGTTGGTCAAGGTGGTCGAGGATGCCGCGTTCGAGGTGGAGGGAGAGAAATACTCGGCCAGGCCCTTCAGCCGCTGCTTGTCGGGATTGGCGAGCAACCATAACAGCATGAAGAACGCCATCATCGCGGTCACGAAATCGGCATAGGCGACCTTCCACGCGCCGCCGTGATGCGCCGCATGGCCGCCCTTCTTGATCTTGCGGATGACGATCGGCGGCTGGTTAACCGGTGCCCTTGCCATGGCGGATCAGGCTGCAACGGACAAAGCGGAGCGGAGCTTATCCTGTACGATGCCCAGACGCACCTTGCTGATCGCCTCCAGCGATCCCGAGCCGCTCGCCATGCGGTCGATCAGATCGGCGCTCTCGTCGGCCCGCTGGATCACCAGATCGAAGGTCTGGAGCTGCTCCATATAGGCCATGGCAAAGGCTTCGTCGGAGACGAGCGTGTCTGCGAGCGATTCGATCAGCGCGCGCACGTCCCGAATTTCCGCGGCGATTGCGACGTAGAGCGATGCAGCGAGATCGTCGATATGTGCCATGCTCTAAAGCACCTGTAGGAGAGTAAAAGGGAACGACAGCGCGATCATCAGAACAGCTCGAGGTCGCCATCATTGCTCATCGGCAGGACCGGCGGGGCAATGATCTTCGGGATTTCGGCGACGGCGCGCGAACGGGCCTTCCCCTCATAGGGCACGAATTCGACCTTGCGGGCGTGGGTCCCGCCAAGGTCGCAATGGCCGATCGCAATGCCTTCGGTCTCCATGAACCGGCGGGCGAATTCGGCATTGCTGCTGCCGATCGAGCCCAGGCCCGCGACGATGTTCGCGCCGCCGTAGAGATGCGCGCGGAAGCGCGAGCGCACGCCGCCGCGCCGCATCAGTTCGTTGATCAGCAATTCCATCGCATGGACGCCGTAGCGCGCCATGTCGCGGCGGTTGACCTGATCGTCCTTGCCCGGTTCGCCGAGCAGGAAGTGGTTCATGCCACCGACGCGGCCGACCGGATCCTGCAGGCACACCGACACGCACGATCCGAGCAGCGTCGAGATGATGACATCGGGTTCGCCCGACACGTGGCTCTCGCCCTGGATGATGGAGACGCGGCGCATCGGATCAAGTCAACTCGCCGAAGACGCGCTCGATCTTTTCCTTCAGCGCGGCGGCGGAGAATGGCTTTACGACGTAATTGTTCACGCCCAGGCCGGCCGCCTTCTGCACGATCTCGCGATCGGCCGAGCCAGTCAGCATGATGAACACGGTTTTGCCGATCACCGGGTCCTTGCGGACTTCCTCCAGGAACTGGAGACCGTCCATGTCGGGCATGTTGTAATCGGAAATGATCAAATGGACGCGGTCGGCGCGGATCGCACCGAGTGCCTCGACCGGCCCCGCTTTGTCGCGGACGTCCTTGAAGCCCAGATCCTGCAACGTCCGGCGGATCATGGCACGCATACTGGTCTGATCGTCGACCACCATGACTTTAATTGCTGCTGCGGCTGGCATCGATCGCTCCCAAACTTACTTGCGGCAGGCGCCGAGGATCGCCTCGGCCATTGCAGACAGATCGACTTCCCGGCACACTGCGCCCAAAGCGAATGCAGCACGCGGCATTCCGTAAACCACGCAGGTCTCCTTCGTTTGGCCGAGCGTGCGCGCGCCGGCCTGGCGCATCGCGAGCATCCCCTCCGCCCCGTCGGATCCCATGCCCGTCAGCATCACGCCGACGGCCGCAGACCCGAGCTGGCTGACCGAGTGGAACAGCACGTCGATCGATGGACGGTGTCCGCCGACGGGGTCGCTCGCCCGGAGTTTGATACGGCCGTGGATGCCGCCTGCGAGTTCCATGTGCGTGTGTCCCCCTGGTGCAATATAGACGGTTCCACGCGCGATCGGCGTGCCGTCCTGCGCTTCCACCACCCGCAGCGCACATTCTTTGTCGAGCCGCGCGGCAAAGCCCGGCGTGAAGGCGGCGGGCATGTGCTGGACGATCAGAATCGGGGGGCAATCGGTCGGCAACGCCTTGAGAACCGAGAACAACGCCTCGACGCCACCGGTCGAGGCACCGATTGCGACGACCACGTCGCGCAGCGATCCGGGCGCGGACGCCTTGACCGGCACGACGCTGTCGGGTGCACGCCGCGCGGTCGATCGGGCGGCGGCCTTGACGGTGGCGCATAGCCGCGCCGAATCCTGTTCGATCTCCAGCGGGTTGCCGGTCGGCTTGGCGATGCAATCGACCGCGCCCAGGCGCAGTGCCTCGATCGTCGCCTCCGCGCCGCGCGCGGTAAGCGTCGAACACATCACGACCGGCATCGGCCGCAGCCGCATGATCCGTTCCAGGAAGGACAGGCCGTCCATCCCCGGCATTTCGATGTCGAGCGTCAGGACGTCGGGATTGAGATCCTTGATCATCGCGCGCGCCGCATTGGGCTCGGGCGCGAGGCCGACGACCTCGATCTCGGGATCGGCAGAGAGAATGCGTTTGAGCGCAGCGCGCATCGACACGCTGTCATCAACGATCAAAACACGGACGGGTGTGCCGCTCATCGAGCTGCTCCATTATGCTTGCGATAGATCGTCTGACCGCAATTGGTCATGCCGCTGGTCGCGGGACCGATCAGACGTTCGGAATGGCCAATGTAGAGATAACCGCCGGGGGCGAGCTGCGCGACGAAGCGCGCCTCGAGCTCTTCCTTGGCGGCATCATCGAAGTAGATCATGACGTTGCGGCAGAAGATGACGTCATATTGCTGCCGCATCGGCCACGGATCGAACAGGTTGAGCACGCGCGCGGTCACCAGCGAACGGGCTTCTTCCGCCATCACGAAATCCGAACCGGCGGGCCGCATCCAGTTCGAGCGATACGCGGCGGGCACCGGTTCGATGGTTTCGGCCGAGTAGACACCGCGCCGCGTGCTCTCGACGACATGCGGCGCGAGATCGGTGGCGAGCAGCCGCACGTCGCCGTGCCGCAGCCAGGATGCCGCGCTGCGATCCTGCCCGAGCAGGCACATCGCGATCGTGTAGACCTCCTCGCCACTGGAACAGCCGGCCGACCAGATCCGCACCGGCTGGTTGCGCGCGCGCTCCTTCAACCACGGCAGCGTGGTTTCGCGCAGATGCTCGAAATGGTGGTTTTCGCGGAAGAAATGCGTGTGATTGGTGGTCAGCGCGACGATCATCGCGGCGCGTTCGACCGCGTCGGATTCGACCAGCCGGACGTAATCGCGGAACGTCGCCAGCCCGTGATCGCGCAAGCGACGGCTCAGCCGCGACTGCACCAGCGTCGTCTTCGCCGTGGTGAGGTGAATTCGCGCGTCGGTCTGCATGATCCGCGCGATCGCGGCGAACTCGGCACCGCCGAGCTCGGCCGAAACCGATGCGCGCAGTGCGCCTGATCCGCCGCCATCGGCGCGTGTCGCCGCGTCGTGCATCACGCAGCCAGATCGAGATGGCGCGTGAGGCTGAGGGCGTCGAGATCGAGCAGCAGGACCATGCCTGCGGCTTCGGCCGAGGCACCTTCCTGCGCACGCGGCACGACCTGGATCAGCCCGGCGATCACGTTCTGCTCGCCGATCTCGACTTCGGGTGCGGGTTGCACATCCTCATCGTTGATCACGATGATGTCGGCGACCTCGTCGACCAGGAAGCCGGCCTGCTTGCCGGCGATGGTGACGACCAGGATGCACGAGCGGGCGTGCAGGACGCTCGGGGTCCATCCCAGGCGCTCGGACAGGCCGACCACGGGGACGACCGTTCCGCGCAGATTGGTGACGCCCTTGATGAAGGCCGGGACGCTGGGCAGCGGCGTCGGCTCTTCCCAT
>JAIXZV010000070.1 GCA_027489365.1 Sphingomonadales bacterium | reverse complement strand
TCATGTCGATGCCGAACATCTGTTCGCCGAGCGAGAAGGTGACGATCTTGCGTTCACCGGGAGTATTGAGAGTGCTCATGCTGCCAATCCTTTGAGGGGGAATTTCGAATTTACCTGGCCGTGCGTGGCGACCAGTGCGTCGATGTCGAGGATCAGGGCGATCGAGCCGTCACCGAGGATCGTCGCGCCGCCCAGCCCGCGGATGGGATGCAGGTTTTGCTCGAGACTCTTGATCACCACTTCGCGACGATCATCGATCGTATCGACCATGATGCCGACGTTGCCCGCAGTCTCGCTCTCGACGATGATGACGAGCGATTCCTCGGGGATACGCCGGGTTTCCGGCGCGAAGCCGAACAGGTCGGTAAGGCGCTTGACCGGCAGATAGGCACCGCGCAGCTCGATCACTTCGCTGGTCGGCGTCATCGCGCGGACCTGGCCCGGTTCGGGGCGAACCGTCTCGATCACGTTGGCGAGCGGCAGCACGAAGCGTTGCCCGGCGAGCCGCACGATCATCCCGTCCAGAATGGCGAGCGTCAGCGGCAGGATCATCGTGAAGCACGTGCCCTGGCCGGGGGTCGAGGTGATGTCGACGCGCCCGCCGAGTGCCTCGACGTTGGAGCGCACCACGTCCATCCCGACGCCGCGGCCGGAAATGCTCGAGATCGTCTCGGCGGTCGAGAATCCCGGCGCGCAGATGAGCTGGTCGATTTCCTCGTCGGACAGCACCGCATCGGCGGGAATGATGCCCTTTTCGATCGCCTTCGCCTTGACGCGGACGCGGTCGATGCCCTTGCCGTCATCGCTGACCCGCACGAAGATGCGCGCGCCTTTCTGCTCGGCGGACAAAGTGATCTGGCCCTCGGGCGACTTGCCCGCGGCGATGCGGTCGGCCGGCTTCTCAATGCCATGATCCATCGCGTTGCGGATCATGTGCGTCAGCGGATCGCCGATCTTTTCGATCACGCCCTTGTCGACTTCGGTCGTCTCACCGCTGATTTCGAGCACGACCTGCTTGCCGGTCTCGGCGCCGAGGTCGCGCAACATGCGCGGCACGCGGGAGAAGGCCTGGCGGATCGGCTGCGCGCGCAGCGACATGACATTGTCCTGAATCTCGCGCGTCAGGCGTGCGAGTTCGGGCAGTTCGACGCGTTCCTGATCGGCCGGCGAGAGCCGGTCGGACAGGATCGAGCCGCGGATCACGAGCTCGCCGACCAGGTTGAGCAGCATGTCGAGCTTGGTCAGATCGACGCGGATGGTCTGCTGCACCGGGTCCATCGGCCGCGGCTCGGGCGGCGCGGCCGGGGTGGGCGCGGCGGTCGGGGCTGCGGCGGCAGGGGTCTTCTCGACCAAGGTCAAGGTCGGCGCGGCGGCAACCGGCTCAGGCTCAGGCTCTGGCTCTGGCGCGGGGGCAGGTGCCGGTGCGGGCGCGGCGACGACGCTTGGCGCGGGTTCCGCGCGCGTGATCTCCACCCGCGAATCCGGTGCGACAAAGTCGAAGCATTCGGCGATCGCGCTTTCCTCGATCGTCCCCGGGACCGAGATGATCCAGACGAGGTAGCTTTCCTCGGGGTCGAGCTCGCGCAAGGGCGGCAAAGCCGAGGAATCGACGCCGACGATCGTGCCGCCCAGCCGTTCGACCTCGCGCACGCTCAGCAGCGGCTCGGCGCCATTGGCGAGGGCCGCGCGGGACGGCGCGAAATGCACGATCCACGGTGCGGGCGCTGCGGGTTCCAGGTCCAGCGAGACCTCGACCGGTTCGAAGCCGAACGGATCGATCTCCTCGACCGGTGCGGTGACGGGAGTGAAACCGAATTCGTCGGCCACGGGGGCGGCCGGCTCGGGCGCGGCCTCGACGGCAGGCGTGGCAGGAGCGCCTGCATCGGCGACGCCCTTGTTCGCCAGGATTTCCTCAAGTGCTGCCAGCACCGCCGCATCGTTGGGCAGCGCGCACGTGCCCTGCGCCGCACCGACATGGTCGGTGAGGATGTCGAACGCGGTGAGCATGACCTTGGTCACGCCGGGCGTCGCCGGAATCCGCTCGGCACGGACTTCGTCGAGCACGTTTTCGAAACAATGCGAGAAGGCGCGTAGCGCTTCATGCCCGAACGCGCCGGACCCGCCCTTGATCGAATGGACGGCGCGGAACACGCCCGCGATCACCTCTTTCGAGACATCGCCAGCCGCCATCGCCGACAGGCCCTGTTCGGCGACGGCCAGTCCCTCGGCGCATTCTTCGAAGAAGATGCCCTGGATTTCGTCGAGTTCCTCGCTCACGGGCAGACGCGACGAATGGCCGCCCCCAGCTTTTCAGCGTCGAACGGTTTGGTGATCCAGCCGGTCGCGCCGGCCGTGCGGGCGCGGGCCTTCTTCTCGTCGGAAAATTCGGTCGACAGCACCAGGATCGGCGTGCCGCGGAAGTGCGACACTGCGCGGACCGCCTCGATCAGTTCGAACCCGTCCATCTTCGGCATGTTGATGTCGGTGATCAGGAGGTCGGGCTTGACGTCGTGCATCCGCTCCAGACCGTGAACGCCATCATTGGCGCTCTCGATGCGAAAACCTTGCGCGGTCAGCGATGTCTTCAGCAGCATCCTCATGCTGGCCGAGTCATCGACGGTAAGGATGAGTTTGCTCACAGGGACATTTCCTTTCCGGCCGACAGGCCGATCACTTCGGCTAGCTGGCAGCCAATGACACGTTCTGAAAAAGCGGCGCTGGCGCCGATGAAATCGAAGGGGTGATCGTTCTGCAGCGCGTCCTCGCGGGCGGCGATCAGCAGTTGCAGCACGGCCTGGCCGACGCTCAGCAGCTCCGACGCGTCGATCGAGGTCGAGGTGGCACTGTCGGCTGCGAGCACGAGCTCGGCGCGCAGCGCTTCCGCAGTCACCGTGGCGCCGTGTCCGGTCAGCCGGATCACGCCGGGATCGGTGACGTCGACGACCGGGATGGTGGCCATGGCGGCGGGTTCCTCCAGCTCGGGCAAGAGGTCAGGCGGGTTGGGCGTTAAGGTCATTTTTTGCCTCATCGAGAGTTTGCTCGAGTTGCTGGAAGGTGGGGGCGAAGCTCGACGGAACCATCCGCCGTGCGATGTCGATGGCGACTTGCGTCGGAAGGCCCTGCGCGTGGGCGAGGATCGCGGTCTTGACGATCGCGAACGGCTTGCAATCGTCCTCGACGACCGACAGCAGCTTCGACGCGAGCGGTCCGACGAGACAGTAAGCGAGCAACACGCCCAGGAACGTGCCGACCAGCGCGCCACCGATCATCGCGCCGAGCACTTCGACTGGCTGATCGATCGACGCCATCGTCTTGATCACGCCGAGCACGGCGGCGACGATGCCGATTGCGGGCAAGCCATCGGCCATCATCTGCAGTGCTGCTTGCGGTAGCAGTTCTTCGGCATGATGTTTGTCGATATCATTCTCCATCGCCTCGGCGAGCTGGTTCGGATCTTCGAAGTTGATCGTCATCATCCGCAGATAATCGCACATGAAATCAATCAGATGGTGGTCGGCGAGCAGGCGCGGATAGGGTTTGAACAGCTTGCTTTCGGCCGGGTTGTCGAGATGCGGTTCGATCCCCGTCGCGCCGCCTTTCTTGAAGGTGGCGAGGATCCCGAACATCATCGTCAGCAAATCGCGATAGTCGCTGTCCTTCCAGCGCGATCCCTTGAAGGAGCGCAGCAGACCCTTGCCGGCCGCCTTCACCGTCGCCAGCGAATTGCCGACGATGAACGCACCGATCGCGGCCCCGCCGATCGCCATCAATTCGTGCGGCAAGGCATGGAGGATGACCTCCATCTTGCCGCCCGACATGAGAAAGCTGCCGAACACGCATCCGAGAATGAGAAGGAACCCGACACCGTTTAACATGACACGCCGCAACTCTCCGGACTGAACGCTCTACTTTAGTTATAGGAGACGTCGCGCCGCGGCGGTGCTGCGGGCGGCAATTCTCTAGGCGGCGCGATCCTGCCACTCGATCACCTTCATGTAGTTGCGCAGGCGATTGCGCTCCATTGCGGCGAGCAGGGCGTTGTTGTGGAACGGGGCCACGTGCAGCGCGACATCGCCACTCCACGGTGCGGTCGCATCGAACAGGATGCCGAGCCCGAACACGGCCGGGACGTGCGCCCAGGCGAGCTCGCGGCCCTTGGCGCGCTCGGCGTCGATGAAATCCTCGACCGCCGTCAGCACGCCGTTGCGGGGGCCGCCGATGTGGTTGGCCATCGCCCAGTCATTGCCGCCGCGAAAGCCCTGCCCCGGTACCAGCTCGGCGCGATCGAGCATCGTTCCGGCATTGAAGGTATGCGGGTGGCGATGCTCGGCGGGGATACGGTCGGGCGCGTAATACATGTCACGGCGCGCGGTCGGCCAGCTCACGTCGTGGAGAAACGCCAGCAACGGCTTCGCTTCGCGCCGACATAGCGCGTCCGCCGCCTTAAGCTCGTTCAGCACGGTGTAATAATTGTGGTCGCCGTCGATCACCCAGGCATCGACGTCCTGCAGCTTGTCGATCACGTCGAGGCTGGCGGCGGGAAGATGCGTCACGCCCGGCGCGCTGTTCGCCCAGGCGACGAATTCCGCGCGCGGTGCCGGATCGATGCTGATCAGGCAGCCGTCGGAGGCCACGGCATAATCGGCGAGCAACTGCGACATGCCGCCGAATTCCGCGCCGATCTCGACGATGTTGCGCGCGCCGGACAATCGGAGACTGCCGAGGATAAGGTCCGAAAACTCGGCCATCGAATGAATCAGCAGATTGCTCATCGCGCTGCCGCCAAGCCGGTATCGGCCAAAGCAGGCTGCGACGGCACCGACGGCGCGCGCAGCGCGATCGGGCGGAACACGACCGCCAGCATCATCGGCCGCGCGTCGCGACGCGGCGGGGGCGGGATCATCATGAAGGCGGCGGCATCCTCGCAGCGGTAGAGGTGCGGGGCGGTCTGCTCGATCCCTTCGAGCGTCGGCTTCGCGACGACCTCTTCGACGCCCGAACGCTGCTGTTCGCTCAGGAAGCGTTCGACCGGCATGAAGGTGACGCTTTCGACCTGCACCCAATCATAGAGCTGGCCGAACTGCAGACCGATGGCATAGCGGCAATCGTCGATCGGGATCGGCGCGATGTAATAGCCGTCATGCGTCGGGGTCGCGGTGATCGTCGCCGTGTCGACGGTGCGGCCGTCGGCGATCAGGATCGGCAGCGTGATCGTCTGGTCGATGAAATCGGCATATTTCAGCCCCAGCCCGAACCGCTTCTGTGCGAGCAGCGTGAGTTTGACGGCAAGCCCTTCGCCCTGCAGCTCGGCAGGCAGATACATCCGCTCCGATCCGCGCATGTAGAACAGCCCGCGCTGGCGCAGGCCACGGCGACCGATCGCCGGATCGAACAGCGGCACGACATCCTGCACGCCGAGGTTCACGTCGTGCTGGAATTGCGCGAGCACCGCCAGTTCCTGCGGCATCGGCAGGAACATCAGCCGCGCGAGCACGGCGACCGCCGAACTGCGCATCGCGGCCAGGTCGATCGGCCCGGTCGGGCGGACGATCGCCGCACTGGCGTCCTCCACATAGCGTACCGTGCCGCGCTGAACCGCGTCGCGCGTTTCGCTTTGCCGACCCTTGATCGCATTGGCCGAGCGGACCGCTGCGCCATCGGCGGTATAATCGATCACCGACCCCTGCGCGGCGGTGCACAGCTGTTCGAGCACGGCGACATTGCCGCACAGCGCCTCCAGCGTGGCGGCGTCATATTGCTGCGGGTCGATGAAGCCGGTCTTGTCGAGCCCCGGCATATCCTGTTCGCGCAGCAGCAGATAGCGACCGGCAATGCCGACCTGAAGCATCTCGCGCAGCACGCGATCGACGCGGTTCTGAACCGACCCGTTATAGCCGAGATCGACCAGCATCAGCACGTCGCCCTCGGCCGGCGCGACGGTCGCGCGCAGATAGGCCGCGAGCCGATCGGCAAAGGCGCGCGAGCGGGCGAGGATGCTCTTCATCCGCGGTGCCGATCGCACCGCGCGGAGCAAGGCGGGGAAGGGGGCCTGCTTGGGCAGATCGCGCAGGATCACGGCGATTTCCTGCGGCTTGAACAGCAATTGCTTCAGGATCGCCTCGACGTTCGATCCCATTTCGCCGCTCAGATAGGCGAGCACGTCGGCTTCGCTGCGGAAGGACGACGCGGTCGCGGTGAAGCGGCTGATCTCGGTGGCGTGCGTCGGCGCTTCGTCCTGCAGGCAGGCATCGAAGGCGAGGCGCGGCAGATGCCCGTCGCGCATCAGGAACAGGATATGGACCTGGCCGCCGGGAGTATTTGCGCGCAGGCGTTCGGCCTCGGCATGGACCCAGCGCGCGAAACCGTGGAGCAATGGCCCGATCGTGGTGTAGCCGAGCGCCTCGGCAGCATCGTCGATCTGGGGTTCGCCGAGCGCGATCGGCGCGCGGTGCGGTTGGCTGTGGCGATCGGGCGGGGTGGTGCCGACGTGGATCATCGCGCCGGTCGCCGCCTCCAGGCGCAGGCGCTGTTCGGTCGTCTCGGTGAATTGCTTTAGGTGTAGCGCCTGGACGCCGGCCTTTTGCCCGCCGATCAAATCGGCCGCGCGATTGTCGCCGATGTGCAGGATCGTCTGCGCCGGAACGCCGAGCCGCTTGACGACGGCGGCGAGCAGGCCTTCGCCCTTCGACATGCCGAATTCGGACGAACAGAAGATGCGATCGATCAGCGCGCGCACGTCGTCACCCGCCGCATTGGCGATCAGCGTGCCGAGCTGCCCGGCATCGAGATAGGTGTCGCTGACGATGATGACGTGCAGCCCGCGGGCCTTGGCGTCGCGCATCAGCGCGATGACCGGGGCGAAGCCGAAGCAATGGCGCGCTTCCGCCGCCAATTCCTGTGCCACCATCGACTGACGCACGCTCGCGTCCGCATTGGGGAGCAGTTGCGCATAGATTTCGGCGATGCCGACTTCGTTGCGGCGGTGACGCAGCAACGCACCGGCGCGGGCGCGCTGCTCGGCCCAGATGCGCTGCATCGGGCTCGGCCCTTCGAGCACGCGAAAGACGTCGCTCGGCGCATGGGTGTCGCGCCACAGCAAGGTGTCGAAGCAATCGAGCGAGAGCACGCGGACATCGGGTCGCGCTTCCAGCACGGTCGGCAAGTCGCGGGGCAGGATCGTGTCGTTCATGCGGGATGGTTCCTGCAAAGCCTGAAGGGTCGGCGGCCGCATGGCGCGCCCTTCTCATTATAGGACGATGCATCGGGGGAGGCCGGTTGACGCCGCGGCGGCGGCAAATCGTCTAGAATAGGGTATCAGCCGGAGGAATTTGCATGTCTCTCAACGCCTATCTTCGCGCGCGGACCATCGTGGAGACGCCGCGCCAAGCCGAGCGGCGGCTCATGCTGGAGATTACCGGCGAGATGATCCAGGCGCGCGACGCGGGCCTGTCCAATGGCGCCTTGATGCCAGCGCTGCACCGCAATCGCGAAGTGTGGCGGACGTTTTCGGCCGTTTGCGGCAGCGTCGGCAACACGCTGCCCGACGGTCTGCGCGCGAGCATCATTTCGCTCGCTTTGTGGGTCGATCACTTCACCAGCGAGGTGATCACCGGGCGGGAATCGATCGACGATCTGATTGCGGTCAACCGCGATATCATCGACGGTTTGTCGGGCACCGGGATACCCGGCTGAGCCGCATCGCGCGCTGAGACGAAACGAAACTGCCGCGATGCCCAGGGGCATCGCGGCAGTTTCGGTTTTGGGTCGGGACGGCGCGGCGGTTACCGAGTCTGCTTCTTCAGCGCGCGCGCGCGCAGCGTTTCGGCGGAGGGGCGGAAATGCACGGGGCCACCGTGCGCCCGCGCCGTGATCGTGAAGCGGGCGGTCTGGTCGGTGAGCGCGACGACCTCGCTGGTCAGATTGCGCGCTGCGGCGGAGGTTTCCTCGACCATCGAGGCGTTCTGCTGGGTGGCTTTGTCCATCGCCTCGATCGCGGCGGTAATCTCCGAGATGGCGCTCGATTGTGCGACATTGTCGGTGGAAATGCCGCTGAGCAATTCATGCACGCCGGCCACATCGCCGGAGATGTCGATCAACGCGCCATCCACTTTGCGCACGGCCTCCACGGCGCTGCCGATTTCGCATTGCGTGACGGTGAGCTGATCGAGCGCGCGTTTCGATTCTTCCTCCGCGCGCATCGCGAGCGCCGAGACCAAATCGGCGACCACCGCGAACCCGCGCCCGGCGTCGCCCGCGCGGCCCGCCTCGACCGCAGCGTTCATGGCGAGCACGCGCGTCTGGAAGGCGATCTTGTCGAGGCCCTCGATCACGCTGTCGATGCCCTTGGCGCTCTCGCTGACGCGGGTCATCGCCTGCACCGCTTGCTCGGCGGTGGCGCGGCCCTCGCCCACCGTCGCGATCGCCTCGTCCGCGCGGCGGACGGTGGCGTGGGTCGCTTCGCTGGTCACTTTCACGCGCGCATCGATCGCGCCCAGCGCGGACGATGTTTCCTCCAGGCTGGCCGCGGTACCCTCGGTGCGCCGTGCAAGATCGTCCGATGCGTTGGAAATTTCTACCGAGCCGCTGCGAATGCCGTCGGCACTGTGCGCAACGCTGCCGATCAGATCGCGCAGATTGGCCAGGGCGGCGTTGAAGCCATGTTTCAGTTCGGCATAGCTGGCCGGGAATTCGACGGTGATGTCGGCGGCGAGATTGCCCTCGGCGAGTTGGTTGATATTGGCGCTCATCGTGCGCACGACATCGGCATTGGTCTCGGCCTGCCGGTTGATTTCGATCTGCGCGGCCGCAGTGTCGCGGAAGGTGAACATCGCCTTGGTCATGCGACCGACGCAATCGGTGTAATCGGTGAATGCGATCGGGGCGTGCAGGTCTCCAGCGGCGAGCGCCTCCATGCGAACGACGGTGGCGACGTACGGATCGGCGATCATGCGCCGGAAAGCGAGGCCGCACAGGACCGCCGCAACCACGGCGGCCCCGCCGATCGCAAGCGCGGCCTTAGGCCAAAGCAGGGGCGCGAGTGTGGAAACCGCGGTGAATGTCGCCATCACACCGAATGCGAGTAACAATTTGGCGCGCACCGGTGCGTTTTTGACATACCAATCGGTCATATCGTCTCGTCCTGCTCAGTTTCCGGCAACCAGACCCATGTCGCCGTCGGTCCTATGAAACCGGCGGCGATCGTGCCGGTCCCGATCAGAAGGCATTCCAGTCGTCAGCACCGGCCGGGGCGAGTGCGGCAACGGGCGAGCGATAGGGCTGGGAGGCCTTTTTCGCCTTAGGCGGCTGGTATGCAGCGGGTGCCGATACCGGCGTGCGTCGCCGGGAGGATCCGACGT
>JAIXZV010000222.1 GCA_027489365.1 Sphingomonadales bacterium | reverse complement strand
GGCGATCCGCGTGCCGACCCCCGACGTGTCGTTGATCGACCTGACCTTCACGCCCAAGCGCGACACGACCAAGGACGAAGTCAACGCGATTCTGAAGGCGGCATCTGAGAGCGGCCCGCTGGTCGGCATTCTCGATTGGTCGGACGAGCCTTTGGTGTCGATCGACCTGATGCACACCTCGGCGTCTTCGACCGTCGACAGCCTGGAAACCGCAGTGCTCGACGGTAAGCCCGTGCGTGTCGTCAGCTGGTACGACAATGAGTGGGGTTTCTCGAACCGCATGATCGACACCGCCGCGGCGATGGGCAAGTTCCTTTAAGGTGCTTCGCCGCCGCTGTTTTCCTGTCACCCCCGCGAAAGCGGGGGCCCATCTCCTGACGGTCGTAAGCGTTACGCGGTCGGGAGCTGGGTTCCCGCTTTCGCGGGAATGACCAAGAAGATGGTGACAGGTATCCTAGCGGGGATAGCGCGGCACGCGCGCCCTAAGGGGCCGATGGAGACGCTCGACCATGTCGAGGTGAGCGTCGAACGCGGCCTCAACGGCGATTTTCGCGGGGTGGTGAAGCCGGGCGGCAAGGGGCGGCGGCAAGTCACGTTGATCGAGGCGGGCGACTGGGCCGCCGCGATGGCGGAAACCGGGCACAGCCTTCCGTGGTTCGAACGGCGTGCGAACTTGCTGGTCGAGGGGCTTGATTTGCCGCAGATTGCGGGGACCAGGCTGCGTATCGGCGACACGGTCGTTCTCCAGATCACGCGCGAGACCGATCCGTGTGAGCGCATGGAGGCTTTGGCCCCCGGTCTACGCGCTGCGCTGCTGCTCGATTGGCGTGGGGGCGCGTGTTCGCGCGTATTGGCTGGCGGGATCATCCGCGTCGGCGACATTGTAAGGGTGGAAGAATGACCAGAGCTTTCAAGACGCTCGACGATATCGGCGATGTGCGCGGCAAGCGCGTGCTGGTGCGCGAGGATTTGAACGTGCCGATGCAGGACGGCGTGGTAAGCGACGACACCCGCTTCCGCGCCACCGTGCCGACGGTGACCGAACTCGCCGATAACGGTGCGATCGTGCTGATCCTCGCGCATTTTGGGCGACCCAAGATACCAAGCGCGGAATTTTCGCTCAGCCAGATCGTCGAACCCTATGCTGCGGTGCTTGGCCGGCCCGTCAAATATGTCGATTGGGAAGGCGATGTGGCGTCCGTGGCGGCGCTCGTGCCCGGCGATATTGCGGTGCTTGAGAATACGCGCTTCTTCGGTGGCGAGGAGAAGAACGATCCTGCGACCGTGGCGCGTTTCGCGGCGCTCGGGGATCTCTATGTCAATGATGCCTTTTCGGCGGCGCACCGTGCGCACGCATCGACCGAAGGGCTGGCACATGTCCTCCCCGCCTTTGCCGGGCGGGCGATGGAGGCCGAACTCGATGCGCTCGACAAGGCGCTGGGCAATCCCGAACATCCGGTCGCGGCCGTGGTTGGCGGCGCGAAGGTCTCGACCAAGCTCGATGTGTTGCAGCATCTCGTCAGCCGGGTCGATCATCTCATCATCGGTGGCGGCATGGCGAACACGTTTCTGGCGGCGCGCGGTGTCGATGTCGGCAAGTCGCTGTGCGAGCATGATCTGACCGGGACGGCGGAGGAAATCTTCGCGGCAGCCGAGCGTGCGAATTGCACGATTCACTTGCCCTATGATGTCGTGGTCGCGAAGGAGTTTCGCGCCAATCCGCCGGTGCGCACCGTCAACGTGCACGAAGTTGCCGCCGACGAAATGATCCTCGACATCGGCCCGGCGGCGACCGAGGCGCTGGCGGATGTGCTCAAGAATTGCCGGACTTTGGTGTGGAACGGACCGCTCGGCGCGTTTGAGACGCCGCCGTTCGACACCGCGACCGTAGCGTTGGCGCGGACTGCCGCCGCTTTGACCCAGAGCGGCTCGCTCGTGTCGGTTGCAGGCGGCGGTGATACCGTGGCTGCGCTCAACCAGGCGGGCGCAGCGGCCGATTTCACTTTCGTCTCAACCGCAGGTGGCGCATTCCTGGAATGGATGGAGGGCAAGGATTTGCCCGGCGTTGCGGCGTTGCTGCGGGGGTAAAGGGACTTGGCGACTGGCCGGGCGACTGGCGGGGGCGGACCCTCCGTCAGGACGCCGGCGGCGGGGCCGGGGCAGGGGCCGGTTCGAGCAGGAGCGGTACCAATTCCCTGTTGAGATCGTCGAGCTCGAACGCACTTGCTTTGGCGTATCGAACGCGGCCAGCGCGATCGATGATATAGTTGGTCGGCACGCCGCCGAGCGTGTCGTAATTGCCCTTGAGCTTGCGCACCGGCGCGATGTGCATCACCGCGAACAGCTTCTTGAGCTGATACAGCGGTACCGAATCCTCGGTGGTGACCGCGAAGACACGCAGCCCGCGCGCCTTCTGGATTTCATAATAGCGATCGAGCAGTGGCAGCTCCGCGCGGCAGGGCACGCACCACGTCGCCCAGAAGTTGAGCACCACCACCTGTCCGCGCAGATCGGCCAAAGATACCTTGCTGCCGTCGATCAGCGTGAGTTCGAACGGCGGTGCGATCGCGCCAACCTTGGCCGATCCGCTCGCGCCCAGCAGCAGCGGCGCAGCGAGGCACAGCGCCGCACCCGCGATCATTCTTTTCGCCGAACTCAAGGAAATACGCATCGTTCGCCCCCGCTTGATGACGCGGCAGAGAGTGCGCTGCCGGAGGCGTGCGGTCAACCGTTGCCCCGCGCCGCGCGCCCGGCTAACAGCCGCGCAACATTCGTATGCAGGGCGCCCGAGGGCGTGCAGATATTTGAGGGACATTCGATGCTCGACCAGGACATGATGGCCAAGATCGCAACCGGCAACGGCTTCATCGCCGCGCTCGACCAGAGCGGTGGATCGACGCCCAAGGCGCTGGCCGGGTACGGGATCGACGGCGGCTGGGCGTCGGACGAGGAGATGTTCGCGCTGATCCACGACATGCGCAGCCGCATCATCACCGCGCCGAGCTTCAGCGGCGACAAGGTGATCGGCGCGATCCTGTTCGAACGCACGATGGACGGTCTGGTCGGCGGCAAGCCCGCACCCCAGGCACTGCGCGACCGCGGTGTCGTGCCCTTCCTGAAGATCGACAAGGGCCTGGAGAATGAGGCTGACGGCGTGCAGTTGATGAAGCCGATGCCCGGGCTGGACGCGCTGCTGGCACGTGCCAAGGGGCTGGGCGTGTTCGGCACCAAGGAACGTTCGGTCGTCAATCTCGGCAACCGCACCGGCATCGCCGCGATCGTCGCGCAGCAGTTCGAAGTAGCGCAGCAAGTGCTGGCGGGCGGGCTGATGCCGATCCTCGAACCCGAAGTGAACATCAAGAGCGCGGAGCGCGCGCAGGCCGATCAAATCCTACTCGAGGAAATCCTGAAAGCGCTCGACGCGATGTCGGGCGATGACAAAGTGATGCTCAAGCTGTCGATCCCGGCCAAGGCAGATCTGTTCGCGCCGCTGGTCGATCACCCGCGCGTGCTGCGCGTGGTCGCGCTGTCGGGCGGGTTCAGCCGCAGCGAGGCGTGCGCCGAGCTGGCCAAGAACCGGGGCATGATCGCGAGCTTCAGCCGCGCCTTGCTGTCCGATTTGCGCCACCAGATGAGCGACGCCGAGTTCGACGCCGCGCTCGGTGCCGCGATCGACGAAATCTATACGGCGTCGACGGAGAAGACGGCGGGCTGATCCGTGCGCGGACTTTCGCCCAGCGCGATCTGCGGTTAGGGCGGGGCGATGGACATCATCGACCCGCTCGGCCCGCTCGACCCCGATTTCGCAACGAAGTTCGTGCGCGATGATCGGCGGCCTAAGTGCCAGCTTTACCTGATCTCGCCGCTAGAGGTTGGCGGCAGCTTTCCTGACCGGTTGAAGCGCGCGCTCGACGCCGGTCCCGTCGCCGCGTTCCAGTTCCGCGTGAAGGATGTGGATCAGCACGCCGCCGCCGCATTGGCAGACCCGCTGCGGCAGATTTGCGCTGATGCCGATGTCGCCTTCATCGTCAATGACAGCATCGCGCTCGCCAAACGCGTCGGCGCGGACGGGGTGCATCTCGGTCAAAGCGATGGCGACCCGCGCGAGGCGCGGCGCGTGCTCGGACCGGCGGGGCAGATCGGGGTGACCTGCCATGCCAGCCGCCACCTGGCGATGGAGGCGGGGGATGCGGGCGCGGATTACGTCGCGTTCGGTGCCTTCTATCCGACGCAGACCAAAACGACAGAGCATGTCGCGGCCCCCGTGCTGCTGAGTTGGTGGTCGACGCTGTTCGAAATCCCGTGTGTTGCGATCGGCGGGATCACACCGCAGAACGCGCCACCCCTTGTCGCGGCGGGTGCCGACTTCCTCGCGGTCAGCCACGCGGTATGGGGTGGGGACGAAGCAGCGGCGGTGAGGGCGTTCGAGCCGGTGCTCGCCTAGAAGCGGTTGCGGCCCACGCGTACCTCGACCTTGTTGGTGCACAGTTTCCGCGCGACCGTCCCGGCATCGCGGACCAGCACCATCAGCTCGTCGCCGGGAAGGATGCGTTCGTCGGTTGGCGGGCGAACGATGCGGGTCTCGCCACGCCGGATTTGCACGATGAAGAATGCCCCCGCCGCAAGCCGCTCGGCGTCGCCGACGGAGAGGTTGGCGATCGCCGTGCCGGCCTCCGCGACGATCAGTTCGAGATCGAGCCCAAGCTCGCCGAGATCGTGGCGGGCGCGGGCCACGCCCGGTGCGGAGGACAACGCATCGCTCGCCGGATAGAGGATCATCCGCGCGATCCGCTCGGCCCCGATATGCGTCGGCAGCACGACCTTGTTGGCCCCGGCACGCAGCAGCTTGCGCTCGGTCGTCGGCGCTTCGCCGCGGGCGATGATCTGCAGCGCGGGGTTGAGGTTGCGCGCGCTGAGCGTGATGAACACGTTCGCCGCATCGTCGGGCAGCACCGTCGCGAGGACCCGAGCACGCCCGATCCCGGCGGCGAGCAGAATGTCCTCCTCGGTCGCATCCCCGGCGATGCAGCAATAGCCCGCCGCCTCCGCCTCGGCGAGCCGCTCGGGGCCGCGTTCAACCACCACCAGCGGCGTGCCCGCATTCGCCAGGTCGCGGGCCAGCGTCAGGCCGATCCGCCCAAAGCCGCAGACGATGACGTGGCCGGTCAATTTCTCGATGCGCGCGTGCATACGGTTGGCTCCCAAGATCTGCTTGAGCTGAAGGACGGTGAAGAGCTGCACCAAGGCACCGGTCAGCAGGATCATGCCGGTGCAGCCGAGGATCATCGTCGCCATCGTGACCGCGTGGAGATACGGCGTGTCGATCGGGCGGACCTCGCCGTACCCGACGGAGTAGACGGTCAGTATCACCATGTACGATGCGTCGGTGAGGCTCCACCCCGCCGCCATATAGGCGAGCGTTGACACCACCATAACGATGAGCACGAAAGCTACGATCGACGCGAGATTGCGCGTGGGCGAACCCAGGACGCTTTCGGTGTCGGTCAGGAAGGTGCGCACGGACGGGGAGTGTGCCGGTCACGCGCAGGCGAGTCCAGCCCGCCTTGCCCAAAACCGCGGGCGCCGCTAAAGCGCCGCGCTCACGCTCTTTCCAACTACAGGCACCCCCATGAAGATCAACGCGGTCGAAATCCGTCCCGGCAACATCCTGGAATATGAAGGCGGCATCTGGAAGACCGTCAAGATCCAGCACACCCAGCCGGGCAAGGGCGGTGCCTATATGCAGGTCGAGATGAAGAACCTCATCGACGGCCGCAAGACTAACGTCCGCTTCCGCTCGGCCGAAAGCGTCGAGAAGGTGCGGCT
Source organism: Sphingomonadales bacterium (assembly GCA_027489365.1). Lineage (GTDB taxonomy): Bacteria > Pseudomonadota > Alphaproteobacteria > Sphingomonadales > Sphingomonadaceae > Sphingomonas. The sequence goes on along the minus strand of JAIXZV010000222.1, from coordinate 1,648 downwards.
CGACACGGTCGATTTCCAATATCTGTTCCGCGAGGGCGACACGCTGACCTTCATGGACAAGATCAATTACGAGCAGATCACGCTCGACGCCGACATTCTGGGCGATGCCGCCGCCTTCCTGCAGGATGGCATGGATGTCGTCATGGAGCTGTGGGAGGAGCGCCCGATCTCGGTCCAGCTGCCCGACACGATCGAGGCGCTGATCGTCGAGGCCGACGCCGTAGTGAAGGGGCAGACCGCTTCGTCGAGCTACAAGCCCGCGATCCTGGAGAACGGCGTCCGCGTGATGGTGCCGCCGCATATCGGGGCGGGGACGCGGATCGTGGTTGATGTTTATGAGCAGGCTTACGTCCGTCGGGCGGACTAACCTGTCTTCTCCCCTCCCGCTCGCGGGAGGGGCTGGGGGTGGGCGCACGCTCTCCCCAAATGTTGCGCTCGGTTTAGAGCGCGGGCCCACCCCTCGGTCCCCTCCCGCAGGCGGGAGGGGAGGAAAGATACCATGGCATCCCATTCCGGTCTCATGACCATCATCGATCGCGCCGTCCGCAAGGCCGGACCGCGCCTTCGCCGCGATTTCAACGAAGTCCAGAATCTGCAGGTCAGCCGCAAGGGGCCGGCGGACTTCGTGTCGATGGCCGATCAGCGCGCCGAACAGACGATCTTCGAGGAACTGTCGCGCGCGCGGCCCGATTGGGGGTTCCTGATGGAGGAACGCGGCGAGATTGTCGGCGACCCCAACAAGCCGCGCTTTATCGTCGATCCCTTGGATGGCACGACCAACTTCCTCCACGGCATCCCGCATTTCGCGATCTCGATCGGGGTCGAGGAACCGCTGCCCAACGGCAAGCGCGAGATTACCTCGGCGATGGTCTATCAGCCGATCACCGATGAGGCGTTCTGGGCCGAAAAGGGGCGCGGGGCCTGGGTTCAGTCGGAGCGGCTGCGCGTGTCGGCGCGGCGTGACCTCGGTGACTCGCTGATCGCGACGGGCATCCCCTTCATGGGGCATGGCGACTTCGCGCAATGGGTGCGGATTTTCGGCGCGGTCGCACCCGAGGTCGCGGGGATTCGCCGGATGGGATCGGCAGCACTCGATCTCGCCTGGGTCGCGGCCGGACGCTACGACGGCTATTGGGAAAGCGACCTGCAATATTGGGACGTCGCGGCGGGGCTGTTGCTGGTCAAGGAAGCGGGCGGCTTCGTGTCCGATTTCCGGGGTGGCGAGCGGATGATCGAGCGCAGCGAGTTCCTCGCCGCAAACGACGCGCTGCAATCGCGCCTGCACAAGCTTATCGCGGGCGCTTTGCGCTAAAGTCACACAAGAGTCGCACCAACGCGCCCCTGGCCACTTGTTGACCAGCGGGTCGGGCGGAGCCGTGTCGTTTGTCGGCGCGTATCGGTGCGAAGGCGGCATAAGCGCTATTTTGTTCTAAGAGAGGTTTGTAGGACAGGCCGCGTCGTTCTTCTTGCGAATCATTCTCACATCCCAAACCCTTGCCCGACTCCCGGCACCGTCCTAAAGCCCGCGTCACTTCCTTCGCACATGCGAGATGCCACTTGATCGACCTGTCGCAATATCTGCCGATTCTCCTGTTCCTGGGCGTCGCCCTGCTGCTTTCGAGCGCGTTCGTGTTCCTGCCGATGCTCG
>JAIXZV010000365.1 GCA_027489365.1 Sphingomonadales bacterium | reverse complement strand
CTCCACGCGCCGAACGCGACCATCATCTCGGCCGCCAGCCCGACCGCGAGCAACGCCCCGATCCCGGCGTAGCGCACGAAACCGCTGCGCAATTCGGAGAAATCGACGTTGAGCATCATCACAACGAACAGGAACAACACCGCGACCGCGCCGACATACACGATCACCAGCAGCATCGCGATGAACTCGGCGCCGACCAGCACCATCAGCCCGGCGGCGTTGAAGAACGCGAGAATCAGCCACAGCACGGCATGGACCGGGTTGCGCGCCGTTATGGTGAGCGCAGCGGACGCGATCACCATGAACGCGAAGAGATAAAAGGCGATTGCCTGGATCATGCCATTGGTCCGCCAAAATCCGTCACCCCAGCGCAGGCTGGGGTCTTTTGGTCATCGGGTGCGCCCTTGCGGCACGAGATCCCAGCCTTCGCTGGGATGACGAGGTGTGCGTGAATCATCGGGTTTCCTGCGTTCACGGCGCGCTTAACGATACGGTGCATCGGCGGCAAGGTTCGCGGCGATCGCGCTTTCCCAGCGATCGCCATTCGAGAGCAGTTTCGCCTTGTCGTAGATCAGTTCCTCGCGCGTTTCGGTCGCATATTCGAAGTTCGGACCCTCGACCACGGCATCGACCGGGCACGCTTCCTGGCACAGGCCGCAAAAGATGCACTTGGTCATGTCGATGTCATAGCGCGTCGTGCGGCGGCTGCCGTCGTCGCGCGGTTCCGCCTCGATCGTGATCGCCTGCGCCGGACACACCGCCTCGCACAGCTTGCACGCGATGCAGCGTTCCTCGCCATTCGGATAGCGCCGCAGCACATGCTCGCCGCGGAAACGCGGGGAGATCGGGTTCTTCTCGAACGGATAGTTGATCGTCGCCTTGGCCTTGAAGAAATACCGCAAGGTCAGCGCATGCGCCTTGAGGAATTCCCACAGGGTGAAGGATTTGATTATCTGGGCGACTGTCATATTGCCGAAGCCTCGAACACGGGAATGCCAGTTACGCGGGTACAGGACGCCTTGCCGCTATCGTTAAAATACAGGTGCCCGCCGCCGTAGGTGCCATCCCAATAAACCGGGTAGGTTCCGTGGGGTCTGGCAGGTTCTACCGTAAGGCTACCAACGGCACCGTTGCCCGAAAGGCGCAACTCGATCTTCCCGTCGCGTAACCTGCCGCGCCATTTGCCCAACGCACCCAAGCCGAATGTCAAAAATGCGACGTCACGCACTGCCTTGCCAGCTTGAGAAAAGGATATGTCGAATTCCGCTCGCGTGTCGGCACCAGGCCGATCGCTGTCGTAGTTTCCGACGCAATGCAACGTCACGCCCGCGGGAGCGGCGGCGGCAAGGAGCAGCGCGGCAATCACGACGCCATCCCCACCCGCGTGAGCATCAGGTACCCCGACACCAGGAACACCCAGAACAGCGACAGCGGCAGGAACACTTTCCAGCCCAGCCGCATCAACTGGTCGTAGCGGTAGCGCGGGACGGTCGCCTTCACCCAGCTGAACAGGAAGAAGAACACCAGCATCTTGGCGAACAGCCACAGGATGCCCGGCACCGCGTACAGGATCGGGATGTCGAGCGGCGGCAGATACCCACCCCAGAACAGCGTCGCGTTGAGCGTGCACATCAAAATGACGTTGGCATATTCGCCGAGCCAATAGAGTGCGAACGACATGGACGAATATTCGGTCTGATAGCCCGCGACGAGCTCGCTCTCGGCCTCGGTCAAATCGAACGGCGCACGCTGCGTCTCGGCGAGCGAGGAGATGAAGAACACCACCGCCATCGGGAACAAAAGCGGGTTGACGAAGAAGCCGTTGATCAGCCCGAAGCCCATGCCGCGCTGCGCCTCGACGATGTTCGTCAGGTTGAAGCTGCCGCTCCACAGCACGATCGAGATCAGCACGAAGCCGATCGCGACCTCATACGACACCATCTGCGCCGCCGCGCGGATCGCCGAATAGAAGGGATATTTCGAGTTGGACGACCAACCCGCGAGGATAATCCCGTACACGCCGAGCGACGACGCAGCGAGCACATAGAGCAAGCCGACGTTGATGTTGCTGAGCGCCGCGCGCGCGTCAAACGGCACCACCGCCCACACGATCAGCGCGACCGTGAAGGTGATGATCGGCGCGAGCAGGAACAGCGTCTTGTTGGCAGCAGACGGGATGATCGTTTCCTGCAGGAACACCTTCAACCCGTCGGCGAAGCTTTGCAGCAGCCCGAACGGCCCGACCACGTTCGGTCCACGGCGCAGCGCCATCGCCGCCCAGATCTTGCGATCGGCGTAAATGATCATCGCGACCGACAGCATCAGCGGGAAGGCGATCAGCAGGATGTCGATGATGGTCCAAAGGAACCACGATCCTTCATAGCCGAGCCAAGCGGAGGTCCAGGAGGTCATGCGTTTATCGTCACCCCAGCGAAAGCTGGGGTCTCCATGTTATGGCGCGTGCCCGAAAGGCCAAAGATCCCAGCCTTCGCTGGGATGACGTCGGGGTTCATCATTCCGCCGCCTCCGCGAAATCCTGCCCGTGGACCAATTCCGCCGAACAGCGCTGCATCGTCGGCGATGCGCGGCAGATCGCGTTGGTCAGGTAGAAATCCTGGATCGGATAGCCCGCGATCTCACCGGAAGTGACGGCATCAAGCGCAGGCGGTGCCCACTCGAAACGCGCCAGCCCAAGCGTCGCGAGCGCAGGCGTATCCACGCCCATCGCCGCACGCAGTTCGTCGAGCGTATCGAACGGCAGCGTCTTGCCCAGCACCGCCGAAAGCGCGCGGAAGATCGTCCAATCCTCGCGCGCATCGCCCGGCGGAAACACCGCGCGCTCGCCACGCTGTACGCGGCCTTCGAGGTTGACGCACGTTCCCGACTTTTCGGCGTACGATGCGCCTGGAAGGATCACGTCCGCCGCCGCAGCGCCCTTGTCGCCATGATGGCCGACATAGACCTTAAACGTGCCCGCGAACTTGCCGAAATCGACCTCATCCGCGCCGAGGAAGAACGCCAGCTTCGGAGCGGCAGCAACAACGTCCGCGATGCCGCCCTTCTGCGCGTACCCCAGCATCAACCCGCCCATACGGCTCGCCGCCATGTGGAGCACGTTGAAGCCGTTCCAGCCTTCCTTGACCAGACCCAGCGGCCCAACCAGAGCGAGCGCGCCGCCGAGAGCCTTCAGCCCTGCCCCGCCGACGATCACCATCGGCCGCTCGGCTTTGCCGAATGCCTCGGTCACCGCCTCAGGCAGAGCGCCGAGCAGCGAAAGATCGGCCCCGAGCCATTCGACCTTATAGGTCAGCTCGGTCTCCGGCCCGATCGCGAAGACCTTGGCACCCTTCTTAATGGCTTTCCGGATCCGCGTGTTCACCAGCGGCGCTTCCCAGCGCACATTGGTGCCGACCAGCAGGATCACATCGGCCTTTTCGGTGCCCGCGATCGTCGTGTTGAAATTGACCGCAGCCAGCGACGAGGTGTCGTAATCCATCCCCGTCTGCCGCCCTTCGAGCAGCGACGAGCCGTATGACGCGAGCAGCGCCTTCGCCGCATACATCGTCTCGCAATCGACCAGATCACCCGCAATCGCCGCGACGCTCGCGCCCGCATTCACCGCCGCAATCGCCGCGAACGCTTCGTCCCAGCTCGCCTCGGTCAGCCGCCCATCCTTGCGGACATAGGGCTTGTCGAGCCGACGACGGACCAAGCCATCGACCGCGTGGCGCGTCTTGTCCGACGCCCATTCCTCGTTCACGTCTTCGTTGATGCGCGGCAGCGCGCGCAGCACTTGCCGACCGCGGCTGTCGAGCCGGATGTTAGTGCCGATCGCGTCCATCACGTCGATCGTCAGCGTCTTCTTGAGCTCCCACGGCCGCGCCTCGAACTGGTACGGCTTCGACGTCAGCGCGCCGACCGGGCACAGATCGACGACATTGCCGCTAAGCTCGCTCGTCACCGCGCCTTCGAGATACGACACGATCTGCATGTTCTCGCCACGCCCGATCGCACCGATCTCCTCGACGCCCGCGACTTCCTCGGCAAAGCGGATGCAGCGCGTGCACTGGATGCAGCGCGTCATCACCGTCTTGACGATCGGCCCCATATATTTCTCGGTGACCGCGCGCTTATTCTCGTCATAGCGCGACTGACCACGGCCGTACGCGACCGACTGGTCCTGCAGGTCGCACTCGCCGCCCTGATCGCAAATCGGGCAATCGAGCGGGTGGTTGATGAGCAGGAACTCCATCACGCCTTCGCGCGCATTCTTGACCATCGGCGAGTTGGTGAAAATCTCCTGATTTTCGGCAGCCGGCAGCGCACACGAAGCCTGCGGCTTCGGCGGTCCGGGCTTCACCTCGACCAGGCACATCCGGCAATTGCCCGCGATGGACAGGCGCTCGTGGTAGCAGAAGCGCGGGATTTCCTTGCCGGCAATCTCGCACGCCTGGAGCACGGTGGCGCCAGCGGGCACTTCGATCTCGACGCCGTCGACTTTGAGTTTAGGCATTACTTGTTTTCCGCCACAGGAGCCGGTTCGACCGTCCCTCGATAAAGAACCTCCGCGAGGATACCTTCGATGATCGGCTTGCTGAAGGCGACCTTCTGGCCTTGCATCAGACATGGCCCAAGATTGGGTATGAGCTTCTTGAACGACGCTTCCTGCGCTTTGCTCGCGGTGGGCAGGAGGACCACATCGCGTGCATCCTGTGGATCACGCTTGATTACACAATCTGCCATATACAGGAGCGCATATTGCGTCGGATTCTGCTGGAATTCAGGCAAGATCGCGTTGTTTAGATCCAGTGGTCGCGGCACCGCAATGTCAACTTTCTTTGCGGCGCGCACACGGTAGAGCTCAACAAAGATTGCGCCGCGCATCAGCCTGCGCGGGATCGTTATCTGACCGCTGTCGAGACACTCACTTGTCGCCAGCGCCGCCAACGCGTTCCCCGCCGATGCTGGAGGAAGATTGATCGCCCGCGCCACACCATTAGGGTTTCGCGCCACGGTGCATCGCGCAAACTCGGCAGCGACGATACGCCCCCTGTTCGCATCGTCTGTTACGTCGTCCGGGATACGTGCGCGTTTGGGAATTGGAATATTACTTCCGGTTTCCATTTCGGTTTGGCTTCGGGCGCTCGCGGCGAGCGGCATTAGGCTCAACGCGATGCAGGCAAAGATCCGCTTCACTCCGCCGCCTCCATCATCGGAGCCAACCCGCCGCCACGCTTCTCGGTGATGCGCCGCTCCATCTCGGGGCGAAAATGCCGGATCAGCCCCTGGATCGGCCACGCCGCCGCATCGCCGAGCGCGCAGATGGTGTGACCTTCGACTTGCTTGGTCACTTGAGACAGCGTGTCGATCTCGGAAATGTCGGCGTCGCCGGTGCGCATCCGCTCCATCACGCGCCACATCCAGCCGGTGCCCTCGCGGCACGGCGTGCACTGGCCGCAGCTCTCATGCTTGTAGAAATAGGACAGCCGCGAAATCGCGCGGACGATGTCGGTCGACTTGTCCAGCACGGTG
>JAIXZV010000344.1 GCA_027489365.1 Sphingomonadales bacterium | reverse complement strand
CGCACTGGCGGGCGAACGTCATCCGGGGCGATGGCAAGCGCGGCAACGGCGTGCTGCGCAACCGCCTCTACAATGGCGAGCTGATCGTCGGCCGCACGACCAAGGTGATGAACCCGACGACGCGGCGGCACATCATCCGGCCGAACGCCGAGGATAGTTGGACGATCGAGCCGGTCGAACATCTCCGCATCGTCGATCGCGCGCTGTTCGAGGCGGTGCAGACCAAGCTTGCCGAGACCGCCCACACCCGCCCCGAACATCATCGCCGCCCGAAATATCTGCTTTCGGAGCTTGGCGTTTGCGGCGTGTGCGGGGGCGGCTGGATCAAATCGCGGCCCGATTCGTGGGGCTGCAGCCGGGTCCGCGACGGCGCTTGCACCAATGGCCGGACGATCTCGCACCGCCAGTATGAGAAACGCACGATCGCGCGGCTGAAGGCGCAACTGCTCGATCCCGATCTGCTCGCCACCTACTTGCGCGCCTACCATCTTCAGCACGCCAAGCGCGTCGCCGAGGCGGGCCGGGACCGTGCCGAGCTGGAGCGCAAGCTCGCCCAGGCCACCCGCAAGATCGACCGCTGCGTTGCCGCCATCGCCGAGGATGGTGCCTTCGCCGAGATCCGCGACGCGCTCTCTGCGGCGCGCAGCGAACGATCGGACATCGAGGCCCGCCTCGCGCTGATCAACGCGCCGCGCGTCGTCACGCTGCACCCGAACCTCGCCGACCATTATCGGCAGGAAATCGAAGGGCTGGAGCGCTTGCTCGCCGATCCCCATGCCCAGGCGGACGCCGTGCCGCGCTTCCGCCGCCTCATCGGCCGCGTCGTCATCACCCCGGCCGAGCGGGGCGTGCATATTGCGGTCGAAGGCCGTATGGACCAGCTCCTCGGCCTGGCCGGTGCAGAGCCGCAGGCCCTGCGCAAGCTCGCACGCCGCAACGCCAGATAATCAGGTTCGGGATCCACGCCGTGACTGCCCACATAAAAACATGTGTTCACGCCCCGTTCCCGTTACCCGCTCCAAGTCTCGCATGACCGCACTATCCCTGGCCGAGGCGGCCGTGCCGCGCACGTTCGCCGCGCGTGTCGAGACGCTCGCGCGCGGGCGCTTCCGCTGGGTGATCGCCGGGATCGTGCTGGCCGCTTTCGTGCTGCGCGTCGGCGCGCGCGCGGCGGGTGGTGCCGCCGGTTTCTGGGCCAACAGCTATTACAGCTTCTTCATCCTCGCGCGGCAGATTGCGGAGGGCCACGGCTACGCCTTTCCCGGTTTCGCGCCGACTGCCTTCCGCGTTCCGCTCTATCCGATCTTCCTCGCCGCGGTGACGCAGGGGCGGCAGGATTTCTGGGCTGTGCTGATCGCGCAGGCGCTGCTGTCGGCAGGGACCGTGGCGTGCGTCGCGTGGCTCGCGCGGATGTGGTTCGGGCGCACGGTCGCGATCGTCGCGGCGGCCATCACCGCGCTCTATCCTTATTATCTGTGGCACGACACCGCGCTGCAGGAGACCGGGCTGTTCATCTTCCTCGCCACGCTGGCGATGGCGTTGGTGGTATACGCGCAGCGGCGGCGCAGCATTGCGGGCGCGCTGCTAGCCGGGTTGGTGCTGGGGCTGGCGATCCTGACGCGCGCGACGCTGATGCCGTTCGCGCTGTTCGCGGTGCTCTGGCTGATCGTGCCGGATGGCGCGAGCACCGCGCTGCGGCGGCGCGTGGTGACGGCGCTGCTGTGTCTTGCGGCACTCGGCGCGACGCTGTCGCCCTGGCTGATCCGCGCGCACCAGATTACCGGGCGCTACACGCTCGGCACCGAATTCGGCTCGGCGGTGTTCGGCGGCAACAACCCGCTGACCTTCCGCTTCTATCCGCGCCAGAGCATCGATGTGAGCCGCAACGCCGCGTTCCTTGCACTGACCCGCGCCGACCGGCGGGAGCTACGCCCGCTGCATCGCAACGAAGCCCTGGCGAGCGATTGGTATCTGCGGCGTGGCCTCGACTATATCTACGCCGACCCGGCCCGGTTCGTGATCGGCGCGGTGCGCAAGAATGTTGCGGCGTTCGGAATCTTGCCCAGCCCGCGCCACGACTTGAAAACCGATGCGGTGCAGGCGCTGGCCTATGGACCGATGCTGCTGCTGGGACTGGCGGGCCTGTGGCTGACCCGATCGCGGTGGCGCGAATTCCTGCCGGTCTATGCGAATTTCGTGCTGTTCGCAGGCATCACCGGCGTGCTGTGGGGCCATTCGAGCCACCGCGCCTTCCTCGATGTGTATCTCATCATCTTCGCATCGAGCGTGCTCGCCGCCGCATTCGACAAGTTCAGGGGTGCCAATCCGTGACCGCTGCCGGGACAGACTATCGGGCGCGTGTCGAAATGCTCGTCGCACGGCACTTTCGCTGGGTGCTCGGCGGAATCCTGGTGCTGGCCTTCCTCTTGCGCGTGGGCGCGCGCGCCGCGAGTGGCAGCGCTTTCTTCTGGAAGAATAGCTACATCTTCTATTACGATTTGGCGCAATCGCTGGCGAGCGGTCGCGGCTATGCGTGGGCCAACGGCAAACCGACGGTGTTTCGCGTGCCGTTTTATTCCATCTTCGTCGCCGCCGCGACCCAGGGGCGGCAGGATTTCTGGGCACTTCTGATCGCACAGGCGCTCGTCTCCACGGGGACGGTCGCGTGCGCCGCAGCCTTGGCCTGGCGCTTTTTCGGCCGCCGCGCTGCGCTCGCCGCTGCCGCGCTGACGGCGCTTTATCCTTATTATCTGTGGCACGACACATCGTTGCAGGAAACCGGCTTGCTGACGTTCCTGACCGTTTTCGCGACGGTATTGCTGTTCGCGACCCAGCAATCGCGCGGGCTGGCCGTGGCGGCATCGACCGGACTGGTGTTCGGACTCGCGATCCTGACGCGCTCGATCGTGTTACCCTTCGCCGTGTTCGCGGTGGCGTGGCTGATTGTTCGGGATCCGTATCGGCACGCGCTCGGCAAGCGGATCGCCACCGCGCTGCTATGTGGTGCCGCGCTGACGGCGACGCTATCGCCTTGGCTGATCCGCAACCACGGCGTGACCGGCCACTGGACGCTGAGCAGCGAATTCGGCGCGGCGCTCTATTTCGGCAACAATGCGCATACCTTCGATTTCTATCCGCAGCGCACGATCGATCTGAGTGCCGCCGCCGCGTTCGGGTCGCTGACGGCGGACGATGAAGCGGCGCTCAATGCGATCCGCAAAGATGAAGTGGCCCGGAGCGCCTGGTTTCAGCAACGCGGCATGGAGTATATCATCGCCAACCCGGGCACCTTCATCACCGGTGCGATCCGCAAGAATCTTGCAGCCTTCGGCGTGGTGCCCAGCCCGCGGCATGATTGGAAAACGGATCTGATTCAGGGCGGATCGTACGGGATCATCCTTGTCCTGGCGCTTGTCGGTATGTGGCGGACGCGGACGCGGTGGCGCGATTTCGTGCCGGTCTATGCCAATTTCATCCTGTTCGCAGGCATTACCGGCGTGCTGTGGGGCCATTCGAGCCACCGCGCCTTCCTCGACGTTTACCTCATCGTCTTCGCATCGAGCGTGGTGGTGGCGGCCTATGCGAAAATCACGGGCGCTTCGTCATCCGCTCGAGCGCCGCATCCAGCGTAGCATCCTGCTTGGCGAAGCACAGCCGCACGACATTGGTAACCGCATCCTCTGCATAGAAAGCCGAGACCGGGATCGTCGCGACGCCTGCTTCCTCGATCAGCCATTCGGCGAAGGCGACGTCGTCCATAGCGATGCCCGAGGCGGTCAGGTCGATGTTGAGGAAGTATGTCGCGCTACTCGGCAGCACGGCATAGCCGAGCTTGCTCAGCCCGACCGCGAGCCGATCGCGCGAGCGCTGATACCCCGCGCGCATGTCTGCGAAATATGTCGCGTCCTTGCCCAGGCCATAGGCGGCGGCGGCCTGCAGATTGGGCGGGGTGGTGAAGGTGAGGAATTGATGCGCCTTGGCCAGCACGCTCGCAATCGCAGGCGCGGCGCACATCCAGCCCACTTTCCAGCCGGTAAGCGAAAAGATCTTGCCCGCCGATCCGATCTTCACGGTGCGATCGCGCATCCCCGGCAGCGTCATCAGCGAGCGGTGGGTGGCGCCATCGAACACGACATGCTCCCACACTTCGTCGCAGATCGCGATGGCGTCGTGGCTCACACAGAAATCGGCGAGCAGCGCGAGCTCCTCGGGCGTGATCATCGATCCGGTCGGGTTGAGCGGCGAATTGAGGATGACGAGCCGCGTACGATCGCTCGCCGCCGCCGCCAGCGCTTCCGCCGTTATGCGCCACTCGGGCGGCTCAAGCCGGACGAGCTTCGCCACGCCGCCCGCGCGCTGCACCAGCGGCAGATACGCGTCATAGAGCGGCTGAAACATCACGACTTCGTCGCCCGGCGACACCAACGCGAAGATCGCGGCAGCCAGCGCCTCGGTCGCGCCCGAGGTGACGATCACTTCGCCGGGATCGAGATCGAGCCCCTGATGAGCGCGGTAATGATCGGCGACCGCCTGGCGCAGCGCGGGGGTGCCCGCCATCGGCGGATATTGGTTCGAGTCTTCGAGCAGCGCCCGCGCGGCCTCCGCCAGCACATCCTCCGGCCCGCGTCCGTCTGGGAAACCCTGCCCGAGGTTGATCGCGCCAGTCGCCCGCGCGCGCGCCGACATCGCTTCGAAGATCGTGGTGCCGAGCGCGGTATAAACTGGATTCATCGTGGCACCGGGAAAATGTGATTTCCCGCGCGCCTTATCACAGTCATTTCCAAAGCGTCGCGTTCAATTCCCTCGCATCGCGCGACTGAGTTCGGCGTTGGTCGGTTCGTGCTCCGGTTCTGCGGAAAGCGTTGCCATCGCCGCGACCTTCGCCGCTCCGGGCGCCGGGCCGTCGAGGAAGCGATAGAGCAGCCGACGCGAATCCGCGGTCATGTCGCGTACCACCGGCATGTAGCGGAACAGTTCGAAGTTCGCCGGGTCAGTCAGCGTCTTGAGCATCGGTCCATAGGAATAGACTTGCGCCGGATCGTCGAGCCGCAGCCAATTGTCCATGCACGGCGCCATCGCATACCAATTGATCAGCACATAATTGTAGACATTGGCCCAGGTCGCCTCCTTGGGGTTGTACCCGTTGAGGTCGTACCCGTTATCGGGCAGCGTTCGGGCGTACATGTAGGTGGTGACCTGCGGGTCGATCCCGCCCGGCGGCACCGCCGCATCCGGGCCGGGCACGAAGACGAAGCCGTTGACTTGCCCCTGGCTGCCGATCACGTCGAACGAGACCTGGCCGTTGGCGTCGGTCTCGCTGACCGAGGTGACCGTGACGCTGGAAGCGGACGCGGCGATCGTCACCGGAACCCCTGCCCCGACCGGAACGCCACGGGAATAGACCTGCGCCACCGCAGTCGTGGTATCGCCCTGGTCGAGATAGAGGTTGGGGGTCAGCGGAATCGCGCGCAGCGCGGCTTCGGTGGCGAGCACCGTGCCATTGCTTTGGCGCAGGCACAGATCGGCATCGGCGGCGACCTTCGCGGCGGCGGGATCGAGCTTCAGCGTGACCAGCCCCGATGCACTTTCGTACGCCGCTTTATCGTAATCGGCATAGACGAGGCTGCCGAGCGTCGCGAGATCGTTGCCGCTGGCGTCAAGCGCAACAACATCGATCTGCCCCAAATTCTGCTTGGTCAGCGCCTGATCGACTTCGCTGACGCTGTTGCCCAGATCGAGCGTCAGCGTGTCACCGTCGATCCGCGCGAAGGCGGTGCCGAACGGAATTGCCCCCTCGCTCGACAGCAAAGCGCGGTCGCCCGGCTCGTGGATCGGCTCGCCCTTGCGCCACAATCCGACGACGCCGATTATATCGCTGCGCGCGGGATTGGGCTGGAAGCCGCCGCCGCGCAATTTGGCCTGCAGCTCCGCCGCGCTCGCCGCCTGACGCTGCTTCTGTTTGACCGGATCGCTCGCGTCCCCCAGCGACGGATCGTCATAATAGACCGTGAAATAGGAATTCCACCGCACCGTCAGGCCGAGCACGTCGGGGTCCTCGATCGCCTTGGCAAGCGCCTGAAGGGCGGGCGAATCGAACGCGTCGATCTCCAGCCCGTCGCTCTTGGCGAACGCCGT
>JAIXZV010000149.1 GCA_027489365.1 Sphingomonadales bacterium | reverse complement strand
GGCGGTGCTGGCGGCGCGGCTGGATGCGAGCGGGCTGGTGCGCGGGGAGGTGCCGCGTCCGGGCGATCTCGCGCTGTTCGCGTGCGACGCGACGCAATTTCATATGGCGGTGATCGTGCCGGGTGGGATCGTCCATGCCGATGCCGGTTTGCGCCGCGTGGTCGAGCGGCCGGGTACGCCGCCGTGGCCGATGCTCGGCTGCTGGCGGGTGACCGGGGATTGAGGGAGCAGCACGATGGCGACTTTGGTGCTGACGACGATCGGCAGCGTGATCGGCGGGCCGGTTGGCGGCGCGATCGGCGCGCTGATCGGTAATGCGGTCGACCGCAACATCCTGTTCAAGCCGAAAGGGCGCGAGGGGCCGCGGCTGACCGAGCTCAAGCTGCAGACGTCGAGCTATGGCACGCAGATCCCGCGGCTGTTCGGCACGATGCGGATCGGCGGATGCGTGATCTGGTCGACCGACCTGATCGAGAGCCGATCGACGAGCAGCAACGGCAAGGGGCAGCCGAGCACGACCAATTACAGCTATTCTGCCTCGTTCGCGGTTGCGCTTTCGGCGCGGCGGATCATGGGGGTCGGGCGGATCTGGGCGGATGGGAAGTTACTGCGGGGGACGGGTGGCGACTTCAAAAGTGCGACCGGGTTTAGGCTGCATCTGGGGGAGGAGGGGCAAGGCGTCGATCCGCTGATCGCGGCGGCGGGGGGGGCGGGGCTGACCCCGGCGCATCGCGGGATCGCCTATGCGGTGTTCGAGCATTTCCAACTCGCCGATTATGGCAATCGCATCCCGTCACTGACGTTCGAGGTGATCGCCGATGCGGGGCCGGTCACGGTCGGCGCGATCGCCGCGGATGTGTCCGACGGGGTGATTGACGGAGACGACGCGGGGCAGGCGCTCGGCGGGTTCGCGGCCTATGGCGACAGCGTGCGCGGCGTGGTGGAGACGCTGGCGGTGGCGGGCGGTGCGTGGTTCGCGCCGGTTGCGGGCGGAATCCGGATGCGGGCGGGCCTCGCGTCGGAGCGCGCGCTTGCCGATGGCGATACGGTTGCGGCGGGATCCTCGCGCGGCAAGCATGGACGCGCGATCGCCGCGCTGGAAACGGTGCCGCAGAGCGTCGTGCTGGCGCATTACGATCCGGCGCGCGATTTCCAGACCGGGGTGCAGCAGGCGCGGCGGCCGGGCGCGGGCAGGCGCGAGGAGCGCGTCGAGATGCCCGCAGCGATCGATGCCGGGGCAGCCAAGACGATGGCCGGGGCGGTGTTGTCGCAGGCCGACGCGGCGCGCGAGCGGCGGACGCTGACGCTTGGATGGGACGCGCTGGACGTTAGCCCGGGGGCGTGCGTGACGATCGCCGGGGTCGGCGGGGTGTGGCGGGTCAGCGGCTGGGCGTTCGAGCGCAGCGTCGTGCGGCTGGAATGCGTGCGGCTGGCGGCGGGGACGTTGCCGATCGCGGCGAGCCCTGGACGGGTGCTGTCGGCGCCCGATGTGACCGCTGGCGCGACCTTGCTTGCCGCATTCGAGACGTTGCCGCTCGACGATTCGTTGCTGCGCGCGCCGCGTATCACGATCGTCGCGGCGGGCACCGCGCCGGGCTGGCGGCGGGCGGCGTTGTCGTACAGTCTCGATGGCGGCGCGCATTGGACCAGCTTTGGTGCGACCGCCGCGCCGGGGGTGATCGGGCGGATCGTCACGCTGCCGGGCGTTTCGCGTACGGCACTGCTCGATCGGCGGAATGCCTTCGAGGTCGAGCTGGCCCACGCGGCGATGGCGTTGACGAGCGCCGACCGGGGGGCGCTCGACGCCGGGGCGAACCTCGCCTTGGTTGGCGACGAGCTGCTGCAGTTCGGCACGGCCGAGCAGATCGCCGCGACGCGCTGGCGGCTGTCGGGGCTGTGGCGCGGGCGGCGGGCGACCGAGGCCAGGATCGGGATGCAGCTGGCCGGTGATCGCTTCGCGCTGATCGAGCCCGAATCGGCCCTTTCGCTCGATTTGCCACTGTCCGCAGTTGGGGGCGAGGTGCGGATCCTGGCGTCGGGGATCGGCGATACGGCGGGGCCGGTCGCGATGCGCGTGCCGGTGGCGGGCACTGCAATTCTGCCGCCGTCCCCCGTCGCTCTGCACGGGTCGGAGCTCGGCAATGGCGATGTTGCAGTGCGGTGGATTCGGCGCAGCCGCACAGGCTGGCGCTGGATCGACGGGGTCGATGCGCCGCTCGGCGAAGAGCGCGAAGCCTATCGCATCACGCTGCTGCGCGACGACGGGTCCGCGCGCACGATCGAGACGGCGGCGCCCGCGTTGCTGGTGACGGCGACCGAGCGCGCGGGCGGGGTGATGCTGAGCGTGCGGCAGATCGGCGCGCTGGGCGAATCGGCTGCGGTGGCGATTCGCCTTCCGGACTGGACGATGTGAGGGAGAGCGAAGGTGAGCGACGAAACGACCGTGCGATTAGGGCTGCCGTTGCTGCAGATCGGCCAGGCACAGAAGGAATTGTCTCATAACGAAGCGCTGGCGCTGCTCGATTTTGCCGTGCAGCCGGTGGTCGAGGCGGTGGGCGTGGACACGCCGCCGACGGCCCCGGCCGAAGGCGCGTGCTGGGTGGTGGGGGCGAGCCCGAGCGGCGCATGGGCCGGGCAGGCGCACGCGCTGGCCGGGTGGACGGCGGCCGGGTGGCGCTTCGTCCCGGCGCGCGACGGAATGGCCGCGTGGAGCCGCGCGGATGACGCGATTGCGCGCTTCTCGGGCGGAAGCTGGACGATCGGGCGGATCAGTGGAACGCGGTTGGTGCTGGCCGGGACGGCGGTGGTCGGGGCGCAGCAGGCGGCGATCGCGAATCCCGTGGGCGGCAGTGTCCCCGACGCCGAAGCGCGCACCGCGATTGTCGCGATTCTTGCTGCACTGCGGTCGCATGGGCTGATCGCGACCTGAGCCTGGAGGCGCGCGCATCGCCTTCTCGCGTCCCTGTGGCCGATCGGCAACAGCACATGTATTTGTGCGCTTGCGTGGAAACCAAGCATTGGGTAGGGAGTTAGCGCTGTCCGAGTGACAACCAGAAGAAGGGGATTTTTATGCGGAAGCTTGCCGTTGCTATGGCGCTTGCCTCCACTGCTCTCGTCGCCACACCAGCCCTCGCACGCGACAACGCGTGGTACGTGGGTGTCGATGGTGGCGCCATGATCGTGGAAGACATTAAGTTTGATATCGGTACCGCTGCAGCTGCAGGTACCGTCGATCACAATTACGGTTATGATGTCGATGGCGTCATTGGTTACGACCTCGGTCGCTTCCGCCTCGAAGCCGAAGTCGGCTACAAGGCCGCGACGATGGATTCGTATCGCTCGACCGTCACCACGCCGGTTCTGAACTCGGCTGGTCGTCCGGCTGGCGTTGCGCCCGGCACGTTCGACTATGTCGGCGGCCGCAGCTCGGCTCTGAGCTTCATGGTCAATGGCTTGATCGACTTCGGTGACGACGATGGCATCCAGGGCTTCGTCGGCGGCGGTGTCGGTGTTGCTCGCGTCAAGGAGCGCGCGCAGCTCAACACGCGTCAGAACTTCCTCGACGACAGCGACACGGTCTTCGCCTATCAGGGTCTGGCCGGCGTTCGTGCGCCGATCACCAAGCACATCGATGCGAGCCTGAAGTATCGTTTCTTCACCGCAGACAATGTCAAGCTGGTCAACGTTGCTGGCACGTCGTTCAACGGCAAGTTCCGCACGCACAGCCTGCTCGGTGGTCTGACCTACAACTTCGGCGAGCCGCCCGCGCCGCCGCCGCCGCCGGCTCCGGTTGCACCGCCGCCGCCGCCGCCGGCTGAGCCCACGCCTCCGCCGCCGCCGCCCGCACCGGTCTGCTCGCCTGGTCCGTTCATCGTGTTCTTCGAATGGGACAAGTCGGACGTTACGCCTGAGGCAGCGGCGATCCTGGACGGCGCAATCGCGCAGTATCAGAACTGCGGCAGCGCAAAGGTCATGCTGGCCGGTCACGCCGATAAGTCGGGTTCGCCCGCTTACAACGTCGGTCTGTCGCAGCGTCGCAACGACTCGGTTCAGGCTTACCTGACCGCGCATTCGATCCCGGCTGGCGTCATCACCTCGGAAGCGTTCGGTGAGAGCCGTCCGCGCGTCGAGACTGCTGACGGCGTCCGCGAGGTTCAGAACCGTCGCGTCGAAGTCACCTACGGTCCGGGTTCGGGCAACTAAGCCCTGCCCGACCTTAGGGTCGAGAAAATCGGGGAGATCAGCCAAGGCTGGTCTCCCCTTTTTCATGAGGTCTGAACCGCCCTGCCGATCTGCGAATCGCGGGCACTGGACGACCATGTTGCAGCGCACACAGGGCTGGCATTTGCCAAGTGATCGGGTAGAGCGACTATCGAACGCGTCGCGCGCGCTCGGAACGGCGGCGCGCTGCCCGTTGGCGGAATAAAGGGAGCATCATGCGGATTACAATGATCGGCTCGGGCTATGTCGGCCTGGTCTCAGGGGCGTGCTTTTCGGATTTCGGCCATGACGTCATTTGCGTCGACAAGGATGCGAGCAAGATCGCCGCGCTCGAAGCCGGCAAGATGCCGATCTTCGAACCCGGGCTCGATACGCTGGTCGCGACCAACGTTGCCGCCGGTCGGCTGAAATTCACGACCGACCTGAAGGCGGCGGTCGCCGGGGCCGATGCGGTGTTCATCGCTGTCGGAACGCCGTCACGTCGTGGTGATGGCCATGCCGATCTGAGCTATGTCTTTGCCGCCACGCGCGAGATTGCCGAGGCGATCGACGGGCCCGTGGTCGTCGTGACCAAATCGACCGTGCCGGTCGGGACCGGCGACAAGGTCGAGGAGATTCTGAAGGAGGTCGCGGGCGATTTCCCGATCGCGGTTGTCTCCAACCCCGAGTTCCTGCGCGAAGGCGCGGCGATCGGCGATTTCAAGCGCCCCGACCGAATCGTGATCGGCACCGAGGATGCGCGCGCGCAACAAGTGATGCGCGACATCTACCGCCCGCTGTATCTGAACGAAAGCCCGATCCTGTTCACCGGGCGGCGCACGTCCGAGCTGATCAAATACGCCGCCAACGCGTTCCTGGCGACCAAGATCACTTTCATCAACGAAATCGCCGATCTGTGCGAAGCGGTCGGCGCGAACGTGCAGGATGTCAGCCGCGGGATCGGGCTCGACAATCGCATTGGTTCGAAGTTCCTGCACGCGGGGCCCGGCTATGGCGGGTCGTGCTTCCCCAAGGACACGCTGGCGCTGCTCAAGACCGCCGAGGATTATGAGACGCCGGTGCGGATCGTCGAGGCGGTGGTGCAGGTCAACGACACGCGCAAGCGCGCGATGGGGCGCAAGGTGATCGCGGCGCTGGGCGGCGATGCCAAGGGCAAGACCGTCGCGGTGCTGGGGCTGACGTTCAAGCCCAATACCGACGACATGCGCGATGCGCCGAGCCTGGCGATCGTGCAGAGCCTGCTCGATGCCGGCGCGAGCGTGCGCGCGCACGACCCCGAGGGCATGGAGATCGCCAAGGGCATGATGCCGGACATCGCCTATTGCCACGACGCTTATGAAGCGGCGGCGGGCGCGGATGCGGTGGTGATCGTGACCGAGTGGGACATTTACCGCGCGCTTGACCTGAAGCGCCTCGCCGCGACGATGGTCGCGCCGGTGATGGTCGATTTGCGCAACGTCTATCCGCCGAGCGAAGTGGCCAAGGCCGGGTTCGCATATTCGTCGATCGGGCGGTGATATCGGAGACCGGCGCGGCGTTATCGCGCTGCGCCGGTTTCTTCAGGCCGTCTCGTCCTGCTGGAGCGCTGTGGCCAACCAGTCGGGCAGCAGCGCGTCGCCAAGCGCCTCGACGCGGCGCAGTTCGACCATCACGCCCAGTTCGGGATAGGTCGCGCGGGTACGGTCGCCCGCTTCGCCCAATGGTGCCACGACCAGGCGGCGGTTGACCTTGGCGCGGTGGTGCATCCGGGCGGTGTTTTCCTGTCCGACGTAGCAGCCCTTGGTGAAGCTGACGCCGTTCAGTTCGCGCGCGTTGGTTTCGAGCCAGAGCGTCTGGTCAGTTCCGAGCTCTGCAGTGCCTTCCGTCACGCCGAGCGACAGGCGATGTGCGTGCCAGCCGCTGGCCGGGTCGCCCGGAGCACCGAGCCAGCGATAGCCGAGGTCGCCGAGCCGCGGGTCGGGGACGCCGGCCCCGGGTTCGCGCGACCAATGCACGGCGAGATCGCTGCGTTCGATCGTGACTGCGCGGCGCAGGCGGTAGAGCGTCAGGCGGCGGGCCAGCGCGTCGGCGGCGCTCGCCTCGCAATCGATCAGGACCGCGCTGCCGGTCGGGTCGGCTTCGTCGGCCCATAGGATGAAATCGAACAGCGCCTTGCCCTGTGGGGTCAGCAGCCCGCCGTAGCGCGGTGTCGCGGGAGCGATGCTGGCGGTGTCCTGCGTGACGAGGCCTTGCAGGAAACCGCGCACATCGTCGCCCGACAGGCGCAGCAGCGATCGATCGGCGAGCATGGTGGCGGTCATGGCGTTTGAGGTAGGGGTGGTGGTTGCCACGGGCAATACGTGGCTGGCGATTTTGGCGATGCCGCGCTACGCGGACGGACATGACCGAGCGCCTGACGATCCGCCGCCCCGATGACTGGCATGTGCATTTGCGCGATGGCGTGATGCTGCAGGCGGTCGTGCCTTATACCGCACGGCAATTTGCCCGCGCGATCGTCATGCCGAACCTTTCGCCGCCGGTGACGACCGTCGTCGCGGCGGCGGACTATCGTGCGCGGATCCTGGCCGCGGTGCCGGAGGGCGTGGATTTCACCCCGCTGATGACCTGTTATCTGACCGATGCTGCCGATGCGGCGGAAATCGAGCGCGGTTTTGCCGAGGGTGTGTGGGCGGCGTGCAAGCTGTATCCCGCCCATGCGACGACCAATTCGAGCCACGGCGTGACCGATATTCGCGCGCTGCGGCCGGTGCTGGAGACATTGCAGCGGATCGGGATGCCGTTGTTGATTCACGGCGAAGTGACCGATCGCGACATCGACATTTTCGATCGCGAGGCGGTGTTCGTCGAGCGCACGCTGGCACCGCTGGTGCGCGATTTTCCCGCGCTCAAGATCGTGTTCGAACATATCACCACGGCCGAGGCGGTCGATTTCGTCCGCGCGAGCGGGCCGATGGTGGCGGCGACGATCACGCCGCAGCATCTCCACCTCAACCGCAACGCACTGTTCGACGGTGGATTGCGGCCGCACGCATATTGCCTGCCGGTGGTGAAGCGCGAAGGGCATCGCCTCGCGGTGCGCGCCGCCGCCGTCTCGGGCGCGGCGAACTTCTTTCTCGGTACCGATAGCGCGCCGCATGAGATCGGTCGCAAGGAATCGGCGTGTGGCTGTGCGGGGATTTTCAACGCGCCGTACGCGATCGAAAGCTATGCGGCGGTGTTCGAAGAGGAAAGCGCGCTCGATCGGCTTGAGGGGTTCGCGTCGGAGCATGGGCCGCGCTTCTATGGCTTGCCGATCAACAGCGCGACGGTGACGCTGGAGCGCGTCGAGCAGCGCGTTCCGGAGCGGATCGGCGAGGGTGAGACGGCGGTGGTGCCGTTCCACGCCGGTGAGACGATCGGGTGGCGGCTGGTCGGCTGACCGCGCTTTGGGGCGGCCAGCGAAGGCCGCCCCCGGATCGCCCTTAGCGCTTGCCGCGCAGCGTATTGTAGAGCGCCAGCCCCAAGGTTCCGACCAGCGCCGCAGTCGCCCAGGGCTTTTCGCGGGCGAAGCTGCGTGCCTGATCGAGGATCGGACCGGGGCCAGCCGTGATCGCATCCTGGGCCGCACCGATCGCCTTGTTGACGCCGCCGGTCACCTGATCGACCACGCCTTCGCCCTGCAAGCGGCGGTTCCCCAATGCTTCCCCGGCGGTCTGCTTGATGCTGCCGCCGAATTCCTGCGCTTCGCCCTTGAGGGTGGTGGTGTTCATCCTGTCGTCCCTTCGTTGTGTCGTGCCCGGCGGGGATCGTCGGGCAGGTGCACAGGCGCAAACGGATGACGCGGCCGATGGTGCCAAGGGCACCGCGCATCGGGCTACGGTGCGGCTATTTTTCGGTGAAGCGTTTGACCTTGACCGGGAGGTCCTTCCCCTTGGTGCGGCGCGAGGGGATCTGGATCGGGTGCTTCTTCTTCCATTCGGCATAGGTCATCGGGCCATCGGGCGTGTCGATGATCGTGTCGTCGATACTCATCTGCGCAGACTCCGGGGCTTGAACGGCCAGTCGATGACCGCACCGGCGAACAATGCCCACCATACGATCACGGGTTGAAACGCCAAACGGGGGATATGGTACCATAGGGTGAGGCCACCCGTGCCATGTTCGATATAATCGAGCGCGTGCTTCACGTTCGCCGGATAGACGCACACCGCATAGGCGGCGAGCAGCACGCCCGCCCACCAGCGCAGGCGCGGGATGAAGAGGGCGATTGCACCGGCCACTTCGCACAGACCGGTGAGCAGGATGATTTGCGCGGGGTAGGGGACCCAGGCGGGGGTAATGCTGAGGAACGGGGCGGGTTTGAGGATGTGGAGGAGGCCGGCCAGGAGATAGGCGGCGGCGAGCAGCGCGCGGAGGATCTGGCGGGTGGGGGTCATGCTTGAGGCTTAGGCGCTTGTGCGGGCACGGGCAAAGCCCATGCCGTCAGTCGGGCTGATGCCCGCTGGCCGGGCTTGCGCTGGTCAGGCGGGCGTGGCCGCCTGCCGCGCTGCGCCGTGCGGGCATGGGCAAAGCCCATGCCGTCAGTCGGGCTAGCGCCCGCTGGCCGGGCTTGCGCGAGGTTCGCGGCGTGGCCGCGCCCGCGCTGCGCCCTAAAACGGGAACCACTTCGATTTGTGGCTGAACTTCATATAGCCGACGTTCGCGCCCTGCCGCCAACCGACGCCGAGCCTGATGGGGATCAGCACCGTATTGCCGCGCCGCAAATAGGTCGCGGCAAATCCACCGACGAAATACAGCCGTCCCTCGGCCGCCGGGAAGCGGCGGAACAGCTCTTCCGTATCGTAGAGATTGTAGACCAGGACGAAGACCTTGTTGGCATCGCCGCCGAGATCGAAGCCGACCGACGGGCCGGTCCAATACACCGGCTGCTGGCCCTCCACTTTGTGAAACATCGTGCCCTTGCCATAGCGCAAGCCGACGACGACCGCGCCCGATGCTTCGCGCCCGGCGATATAGGCATTGGGGCGGCCCTGTTCCTTCAGCGTGCGTTCGAGAATCCCGGCGAGGCCGGCAGCGCCCTTGCCGAAGGTGCCCTCGGCGGCGCTCAATAATTCCTGCTGCTGGAAGGTCTGGCTCGACGCCGCTTCGGCATCGGCGCCGTTGCGCGCGATCGCCTGTGCGCTTTGATCGGTGGCGGGGTTCGGCGCTTGCGCCGGTGCGCCCTGAACCGGCTCGCTCGATTGCGGGGCATCGGGATAGCGGCGGGCGTCGGGATCGACTGGCGCGGCGGGAGGTGTCGCGGGATAGTTGGTCTGCGGCGGCGTCGATCCACGCGCGCGCAAATCGGCATCGATCGTTTGATTGGGATCGATCGTGCGCACTTGTGCCGAAAGCGGCGCGCTCACCATCGCAGCCGCACAGACGAGAAGCACGCTCGCTCTCGTATAGCCCGTTGCCCGCCGCATCACCGTCTCCCCCGGAAAATCAATGGGGGAGAATAGCGCCGTCGAGCCTGTCCCGGCAATGAACGGCGTCGCATACGCACGACCAAGCGAGTCGATTTCGCGCCGAGTCCCTGCGCGATGCGTGGTTGATCAAGCGCGCAGGCACGGCTATAGCGCCACTTCGCTGTGATCCGGAGACGTGGGTGAGTGGCTGAAACCAGCGGTTTGCTAAACCGCCGTGGGGGGTTTACTCCCACCGAGGGTTCGAATCCCTCCGTCTCCGCCAAGTGTGCCGTTGCTGCTGCACTTAGCATCTTCTCAAATCGATAAGGCCCCAGGTTCCGCGATGGCTGCGCCCGTGTCGTTTCCGCCGATGCGCGACGCGGGGCTCGAGCGGTTGCAGGCGTTCGTGCCGCGCGCTGGGGCGGATTACGCGCGGGATCGCAATGCCGATCTCGGTCCTGACGCACGATCCAATGTGTCGCTGATCTCCCCATATCTTCGTCACCGTTTGATCACCGAGCATGAGGTCGTGTCCGCAGTGCTCGCGCAGCACAGCTTCAGCGCGGACGAGAAGTTCGTGCAGGAAGTGCTGTGGCGGACTTATTGGAAGGGCTGGCTGGAGCTGCGGCCCGCGATCTGGGACCGCTATCTCCGTGAGCGCGACGCGGTGCGGGCGGGCTTCAGCGACACGAAGAGGCTGGCCGACGCCGAGCGCGGCGCGACCGGAATCGACGGCTTCGACGATTGGGCGCGTGAGCTGGTTGCGACCGGCTATCTCCACAATCATGCGCGGATGTGGTTCGCCTCGATCTGGATCTTCACGCTGCGGCTGCCGTGGACGCTGGGGGCGGATTTCTTTCTGCGCCACCTCCTCGACGGCGATCCGGCGAGCAACACGCTGTCGTGGCGCTGGGTTGCGGGATTGCAGACGCTCGGCAAGACCTATCTGGCCACCGCCGACAATATCGCGCGGTACACCGGCGGACGCTTCGCACCGCAGGGGCTCGCCACCAGCGCCGCGCCGCTGACCGAAGCGCCGATCCCGGCGGCGATGGCCCTGACTGCCCCAGTGCCGTTCGATCCGGAGACGCCCGCACTGCTGCTGGTCACGCCCGAGGATTTCCATCCCGAGACCGTCTTCGCGCCACGGCAGCGCTTTGCCGGGGCAATCGTGCTGGCCGATCGCGGCAGCGGCGGGGAGGGGGGGCGCGCGTTCGTCGCCGCCGCAGCGCAGGATTGCGCGACGCGGGTCGAGGCGCACTTCGGTTGCCCGGCGCGCGTTATCGCGATGCTCGATCCGGCATCGCTGGTGGCCGCCGCGCGCGCGGCTCAGGTCGCGATGATCGCGACCGCCTCTGTGCCGGTGGGGCACGTCGCGGATGCGCTGCGTACCGCCACCCCGGCCTTGCAAGCGGCCGAAATCGATCTGGTCCAGATCCAGCGGCCGTGGGACACGCATTTCTGGCCGCACGCGAAGAAGGGGTTCTTCGCGTTCAAGGAACAGATTCCGCGCATTCTGGGCGAGCGCTTCTAACCGCCGCCCGATACGGGGTCAGCTTTTGGGCTTCACGAAGCGGATCGTCATGCGGTCGCTTTCGCCGATCGCGGCATATTTGGCGCGGTCGACATCCTTGAGCTGGTAGGTCGGCGGAAGGGTCCATACGCCGCCGGGATAATCCGCTGTGTCCTTCGGATTGGCGTTGATTTCGGACATCGCCGCAACTTTGAACCCGGCGCGCGTGGCGAACTGCACCACGCTCGACACCTTCATATAGCCGCTCTTCTCCTCCGCCGCCGCGTCGCGCGCTTCGGGCAGGCGGTGCTCGACGATGCCGAGCGTCCCGCCGGGTTTGAGCATCCGATACATTTCGGCGAAGGCGGCCTGGGTGCGGTCGACCCCGGCAAAGCGCAGATTGTGGATGTTGCGGAAGGTCAACACGACGTCGGCGCTGCCCGAGGGCACGACCGGTTCGCCCGCTCCCGCCGGGAACGCGGCGAGCTTGACCTTGCCGTACAGCGTCGGATTGGCCGCCTGCAGCCGCTTCACCCCATCGAGCCCTTTGGCCCAGCCGCCCGCCGCATAATAGGTCCCGCGTGCGCCGAGATACGGCGCGAGAATTTCGGTATACCAGCCGCCGCCGGGGATCAGCTCGACCACGGTATCGGTCGGCTTTACGCCAAAGAAAGTGAGCGTCTGCGCCGGGTGACGCGCGGGATCGCGTGCGACGTTGGCTGGGGTGCGCGTCGGTGCGGCGACCGCTTTGGCGAGCTCGGCGCGAATGCGTGGGGCCTGGGCGATCGCGATGGTCGATGCGGTGACCGCCACCGCAGCAAGGCCGAGCTTCGTCATCGTGTGGCGCATGAAACCTCTCCTGAAACTTTTCGTTGGGCCGACAGTGCGGGGCATCGCCGCGCGACGCAAGCGGGCATCGCGGGCGCGCGGTGCCTCAGGGGCGCAAGGCCGCGCTCTTGTCACGGATCGCCTTGAATTCGGAGGTAGGTTTCCAGCTTGGCCAGCTCGCGGAATTCGCAACTTCGCGGCCGATCTGCAGCATCAGGTCGATATCCTGCTTCGCCCCGGCCAAATTCCAGTCGGGCGACCAGGCGTCGCAGGTCTGGTGGTAGCATTTGCCGGTATAGGCATCGATCCACGCTTGCCCCGCCGCGACACCGCCCGCTTCCAGATCGGAGGCCCCGGCGATGCCCATTTGCAGCAGCACGGGCACGCCGCGCTTAGCCAGGCTGAAATGGTCGGCACGAAAGAACAGGCCACGTTCGGGCAAGCGTTCGGGAGGGACGCGGCGGCCCTGCGTCGCCGCGATCCGCGCCATATCGTCCTGCAGACTGTCCTGCCCGACGCCGACCAGGATCACATCCTTCGCGCGCCCGGCGGTCTGCAGGATGTCGATCGTCAAATTCGCTACGGTCGTCTCGAGCGGATAGACCGGGTGGGTCGCATAATATTCCGAACCCAGCAGTCCGCGTTCCTCGGCGGTCCACAGTGCGAAGGCGATCGTGCGGCGCGGGGCCGGTTCGGCCTTCAGGATGCGCGCGATGTCGAGCAGCGCGGCGACGCCAAGGCCATCGTCATTCGCGCCGGGGCGGATCGTCTTGCCGTCTCTGTCGGCTGGGCCGACGCCGTACGCGTCCCAATGTGCGCCGAACATCACCGTCTCGTTCGCCGCGCCGGTGCCGGGGATTTTCGCGAGCACATTGTGGCTCTCGACCACTTCATGGCTAAGCGGGATCGCGGCGGAGAAGGTCGCACCCTTCAGCACCACCGGCTTGAAGCTGCTCTGGCGGGCGGCGGTGCGCAGCGTGGCGAGATCGTGTCCTGCGCCCTTGAACAAGGCGGTCGCGGCGTCGCCGTTCAGCCAGCCTTGCAAGCGCAGGCTGGTGATCTGGTTGGCCGGGCGGACGATATCATACGCCTCGCCCTGCCCGGAAATGACGACGTTCCAGCCATAGCCCGCACCCGGTGTATCGTGGACGATCAGCGCGCCGATCGCGCCGCGCCGCGCCATTTCCTCGAACTTGTAGGTCCAGCGACCGTAATAGGTCATGGTGCGACCGCCGAATTTGCCGAACGCCGCGTCGCCCTGCACCGCTTCGAAATCGGGATCGTTGATCAGGATGACGGCGACCTTGCCGCGCAGATCGACACCCTTGAAATCGTCCCAGCCGCGTTCGGGCGCGGTGACGCCATAGCCGACGAAGACGAGCGGTGCGTTTGCGATCACGGCTTTGTCGTTGGGCTGGAGCGACCAGACATAGCCCTGTTCGCCGCGCGTCCAGCTTTGCCATGCGCCCTTCACCGTTACGCCGAACTTTTGCGGCTGGCCGAGTTTGGTGTGGAGCAGCGGCACGGTTTGCGTCCATGTGCCGTCGGGACCGCCCGGCTCCAGCCCGATCGCCTGGAAGCGCTTGGTGAGATAGTCGATCGTCACCGCCTCGCCGGGGCCACCCGGCGCGCGGCCGTGGAAGGCATCGGACGAAATCTCCTGCACGGTCTTGGTGATCGCCGCGGGATCGACGCCCTGAGCAAAAGCGGGTGTCGCGGCGGCGAGGAGGGCGAGCGGGATCAGACGTTTCAGCATGGCCCCACCCTAACGCCGCGATACCCGCCGACAAGACATTGATCGCATGTCGTTCTGCCTTATGGTCGCCCCAGACCGATCCCTGCCCGGAGCCTCCCCGATGAAATATCCGTTGTTGTTCGCCACGTCTCTGGCGCTGCTTGCCGCGCCGATCGCCGCGCAGCAAACCGCCTTTCCGCCGAGCGACATCCCGAAGAGCTTCACCGCGCCAATCGAGGCGCGCGATTATGTGAAGCGGGAAGTGATGATCCCGATGCGCGACGGGACCAAGCTCTACACCGTCATCGTCTTTCCCAAGGGACTGACCAACGCGCCGATCGTGCTGACGCGCACGCCGTATAACGCCAAGGGCCGCGCCAAGCGGATGGACAGCCCGTCGATCCTCTCGACGCTGCCGCTCGCCGACGAGATGTTCGTGAAGGGCGGCTATATCCGCGTCTATCAGGACATTCGCGGAAAATATGGGTCGGAGGGCGATTACATCGTCACCCGTCCGGTGCGCGGGCCGCTCAATCCGACCGCGACCGATCATGTCACCGATGCCTATGACACGATCGACTGGCTGGTGAACAAGGCGAACCTGCCCGAATCGAACGGGCGCGTCGGGATGATCGGATCGTCCTACGAAGGCTTCACCGTCGTCATGGCGCTGCTCGCGCCGCATCCCGCGCTGAAGGTCGCGGTGCCCGAAAGCCCGATGATCGACGGGTGGATGGGCGACGACTGGTTCCATTACGGCGCGTTCCGGCTCGCCAATATCGGCTGGGTCGGATCGCAGACCGGTTACAAGGGCGCGGGCGACGAACCGGCGACCGGCATTTACGACAATTACGAGGAATTCCGCCGATTGGGCGGCGCCAACGAATGGGCCAAGCGCTCGGGCTTCGATCAGCTCCCCGCCTGGCAGAAGATGGTCGCGCACCCTGCTTATGACGCTTTCTGGCAAGGCCAGGCGCTCGACAAATTGCTCGCCGCCAATCCCTCCAACGTGCCGACGCTGTGGGAGCAGGGGCTGTGGGATCAGGAGGACATGTACGGCGCGATCACCGCGTGGGAGGCGCTGAAGGCCAAGGGCAAGATCGGCAACAATTTCCTGGTGATGGGGCCGTGGCGGCACAGCCAGGTCAATCGCGAGGGGCGCTCGCTCGGGCCGTTCCAATGGGATGGCGATACCGCCGCGCAGTTCCGCGAGAAGATGGTGCTGCCGCTGTTCGACCAATATCTGAAGGACGGTCCCGCCGCCAACCTGCCCGCCGCGACGATCTACAACACCGGCGAGAATCATTGGGACCGCTTCGCCAACTGGCCGCTCGCGTGCGAACAGGGCTGCGCCGCGCCGCTCAAGCCGCTGTATCTGCAGGCCGACGGGGGGCTCGGCTTCGACAAGGGCGCGGTCGGCAGCGATTCCTACGTCTCCGATCCCGCCAAGCCCGTCCCGCATCTCCCGCGTCCGGTGAATTTCGGCGACGGGCGCTGGGGCGACTGGCTGGTGAGTGATCAGCGCCACGCCGATGGCCGCCCCGATGTCGAAACCTATGTCACCGACGTGCTGACCGCGCCGATGCGGCTGTCGGGCGCGCCGATCGCCGACATCTATGCCAAGACCACCGGCAGCGACGGCGATTTCGTCGTCAAGCTGATCGACGTCTTTCCCGATGAAGTGGCGAACGATGCCAAGATGGGCGGCTATCAGCTCCCGATCAGCCTCGACATCTTCCGTGGCCGGTACCGCGACAGTTTCGAGAAACCGAGCGCGATCCCGGCGGGCAAAACGCAGCGCTATCGCTTCCGCCTGCCGACGGTGAACCATGTGTTCCAGCCCGGCCACCGCGTGATGGTGCAGGTGCAATCGAGCCTGTTCCCGCTCTACGACCGCAACCCGCAGACATTCGTGCCCAACATCTTCCTGGCGAAGAAGAGCGATTACCAGAAGGCGACGGTGACGATCGAACGCGGCGGCGCGGCGGCGAGTGCGGTGTGGTTGCCGCTGGTGCCGGCGGGGAAGTGAGCGGCGGGGTGGGGGATAACCCTCACCCGTTCGCCCTGAGCTTGTCGAAGGGCTGTCCTTCTCTCTGAGGACGTGGCCTTAGAAAGGCAGGGCTTCGACAGCCCCGGATCAGGTCCGGGGCCGAACGGGATAAATCAACCCGAACGGGATAAAAGCGCGAGATCCTCGGGTGTGTTGACGTTGGGAATGGGCCGGGGGAGGGCGATCGGATCGGCCCCGATCGCCGTCGTCCAGCCGCGCATCGACCGGCGCGGGTCGGTGGCGAGATGTGCGATCAGCGTATCGTAGAGCGCGCTCGGCCAATAGCCGATGACCGGCGCGTCGGTCACGAACGTCGCGCGGTTGGCCTTGCCCAAGTGGAATAGCAGATCGGCATCGAGGATCGGCGTATCGCAGCCGACCGAAAGCACGCCCGCATGACCGTGCGCACGCGCATGAAACAGCGCTCCCGCCAACCCGCCGAGCGGGCCGAGGCCGGGATCCGGCTTGTCTTCGACGCTCATCAGCTCCGCCGGTGGTGCCGGATGGCCGCATACCACCACCCCCTCGACGAACGGCGCCAGCGCGTCAGCCACGCGGCAAATCATCGGTTGGCCGCCGAGATCGGCGAGCGCCTTGTCGCTGCCGAAGCGACGCGATTGCCCGCCCGCCAGGATCGCGCCGAGTACGCTCACCCCGAAACCGTCAGGATCGCATCGGGCCGCGCCAGCACCACCAGCGTCAGCCCGCATTGCTTCGCGCGGGCGATGGCGAGGTCGGTTGCCGCCGAAATCGTCACCAGCGTGGCGCAGCCCGACAGCGCCGCCTTCTCGACCAGCTCATAACTGCAGCGCGACGAGAGCAAAGCGAAGCCACCGTCCCAGCCCGCGCCCGCGCGCGCCATCGCGCCGATCAGCTTGTCGAAGGCGTTGTGCCGCCCGACGTCCTCGCGCACGTCGAGAATGTCACCCGCCGCCGAACAGCGCGCGGCGGCATGGGCAGCACCGGTTGCGCGGTTGAGCGGCTGATGATCGCGCAACGCTGCGAGCGCGTGAAAGATCGCGTCGGCGGCAATCGGCGGCTGCGCGGGCACCGGCGGCAAGGGCCGCAGCGCCTGTTCGAGGTTCTCGATCCCGCACAGACCACATGATGAATCCGAGGTGCGGTGCCGCACGCGCTCGAACAGGTCCGGCGCGCGCTCAGGCGACAGCGTTACGCGCACGATCTCCCCCTGCGCGGTTGTGTGGTAATCCACATCGACGATCTCGCCCGGATGCGACACGAGCCGTTCGCTCAACGCGAAACCGACCGCGAAATCCTCCAGATCGCACGGCGTCGCCATCATCACGGCATAGCCGATGCCATTGAACTCCAGCGCGATCGGTCGTTCAAGCGGCACACTCCGCGCGATCGGCTCGGCCGACCCGTCGCGCGCGGTCCTTACGAAATCGACGCGCGTCTGGCCGGTCACGCCGCTTCCGCGACGATCCGCACCGGCACCGATTTCGACGCCGGCGTCTTCGACAGATCGTCATGCAGCCCGATCGGCACCAGCACGTTGCACTCCGGATAGTAAGACGCGATCGTCCCGCGCGGCAGGCGGTATCCGGTGAGCTTCAACCCGCCGAGTTGCCGGTCGACCCCGTCATCGCTGTCGGTGATCATGCGCACCATCTGCCCTTCGTGGAAACCGGCTTCGACAATGTCGTCGGGGTTCATCAGCACCACGTCGCGCGTGCCTTCGATCCCGTGGAAGCGGTCCGAATAGCCGTAGATCGTCGTGTTGAACTGATCGTTCGAACGGATCGTCATCAGGCGATACCGCCCCGGCGCATCCTGGAAGCCGACCGAGTTCAACTCGCCCGGCGTGGTGAACACCGCCTTGCCGCTCTCGGTCTTCCACACCCGCTGATGCGCGCCATTGCCGCGGTAGAAGCCGCCCGCGTCGAACATCCGCGCGTTATAATCGCGGAAATCCTTCGGGTAGGTCTGCTCGATCAGATCGCGGACGAGACCATAATTGCCGGTCCAATCATCCCAGCGCAGCTTCGCATTGGGGGCGAGCGTCGCCTTGGCGATCCCCGCCACGATCGCCAGCTCGCTCTTGGCCGAATCCGACACCGGCGCGCGCTTGCCGACTGAGGCGCTGATCATCGAGAAGCTGTCCTCGGTCGTCACTACCTGATTGCCGCTCGCCTGCGCATCGATCTCGTAGCGACCGAGGCACGGCAGGATATAGGCGTGCTTGCCGGGGAAGAGGTGACTGCGGTTGAGCTTGGTCGAGACCATCACGGTCAGGTCCTGCTTGGCCCAGGCCTCTTCCAGCCGTCGCTGATCGGGCACCGCGCGCAGCAGATTGCCGCCGAGACAGACGAACGCGCGCACCTTGCCCGCGAACAGCGCCTCGGTCGCCTCGACCAAATTCATCCCGTCCGCGCGCGGGGCCTTGATGTCGAAAAGCGTGTCGATCGTGTCCAGCGGCACCAGATGCGCCTTCTCCGCGATGCCGACCGTGCGCTGACCCTGCACATTGCTATGCCCGCGCACCGGGCAGCAGCCAGCACCCGGTCGGCCGAGATTGCCGCGCAGCAGCAGCAAATTGACCAGCATCGCGACGTTGAGCGCGCCGTGCGCATGTTGCGTCAGGCCCATGCCGTACACGCCGATCACGCGCTCGGCCTTGATATAGACCGCTGCGGCATCGCGGATCGCCGCTTCGGTCAGGCCGCTCTCGTGCTCGATCTCGGCCCAATCGGCCGCGCGGCACTTGGCGATGAAGGCGTCGAAGCCGGTGGTATGTTCCGCGACGAAGGCATGGTCGATCACCGCCGCCGTACCCGCTGCGATCGCCGCATCATCGGCTTCGACCACGCATTTGCACATGCCGAGCAGCACCGCGATGTCGCCACCCGCCTTCAATTGGTGATATTGATCGGAAATCTTGGTCGCCTTGCCGGTCAGCATCGCGGTCGGGCTTTGCGGATCGACGAACGACACCAGCCCCTGTTCGATGATCGGGTTGAAGGTGACGATCGTCGCGCCGCGCTCCTTCGCGTCCTTCAAGGGGTGGAGGAAGCGCGGGCTGTTGGTGCCGGGGTTCTGCCCGAAGAAGAAGAACGCGTCGGCCTGCGCCAGATCGTCCCACACGATCGTCCCGACCGGCGATCCGATCACCTTCGTCAGGCCAACCGAGGTCGTCTCGTGACACATGTTCG
>JAIXZV010000288.1 GCA_027489365.1 Sphingomonadales bacterium | reverse complement strand
GGCGACGACAGGCTCGACGGCGGGACCGGCGGCGACAGTCTTTACGGCGAGGACGGCAACGACACGCTGATCGGCGGCAGCGACTTTGTGTTCGACCAGCTGGTCGGCGGGAATGGCGACGATATCCTGCGCGGCGACAGCGGGCTTGGCGATTACGACTATCTCTATGGGAATGCCGGAAACGACAGCTTCTATGTCGATACGCCAGCCGATCTGGTGTTCGAGCAGGTCGGCGAAGGCACCGACACCGTTTATGCCAACATCAATGGCGGTGGCTATTATCTTTACGCCAATATCGAGGATCTGGTGCTGCTCGGGGAAACGCCGTTCGGGGTCGGCAACGAACTTGCCAACACGCTGACGGGCAATACGATCGGCAATTACCTACTCGGCGGCGCTGGCGATGACGTGCTGAACGGGAAGGGCGGCAATGACGTGCTGTTCGGCGAGGGCGGCGCCGATACGTTCGTGTTCGAACGCGGCACAGGTGGCGACGTGATCGGCGATTTCGTGGCTGGCACCGACAAGATCGACCTCAGCGCATTCGGTTTTGCGAGCTTCGCTGCGGTCCAGTCCGCGACCGGGCAGAACGGCAGCGACAGCTTCATCAATCTCGGGAATGGCGATCTCATCGTCCTCAACGGCGTCGCGAGCGCCAGTTTGCAGGCCGGCGATTTCATCCTGACGGCGGGGCAAGCCGCAGGGGTCGATCTCGACCCTGACTTCAGCGCCGCGCCTCGCGTCGGCGTCATCGGACCGGTGTCGCTGCCCGATCTGGTCTATGACCGCATCGACCACGGCATCGCCTTCGAGAGCACTGCCACGCTGCAGTACGGCCAGTTGGCATCTCGGTTCTGGCTGCACGAAGGCGGTTTCGAGCCCGAACTCTCCCCGGCTGGGCCGTTGATGGTTTATCTCGATAACCCCTATCTGTGATTAGGCGACATCCGTCTCTCCGCATCCAGGATAGATGGTCGATGCCGGATACCAAAACGGCTATGCTCCGAGAATGGCAGATATTTTAATCGACGGATTCAACCTCGGACTCGAAAAGGGGACGGGCGTTGCGACATATGCGCGTAACCTCAGTTACGAGCTGCACAATCTGAACCACCATGTTTCAGTGCTCTATGGTAATCGTGCCGCCCCTTCGCGCGACAAGTTGCTGCGAGAAATCACCTTCTACGACAGCAATGTCGGCGACCGCAGTCGCTTGCTCGAAATCGTCGACCAAGCCCATCGGGCAGTGCTGGGTCCGCTCGGACATGTCGCGAGTGAGGTCCCGATTACGGGAGCGGTGGTGGCGCGTCAGTTTGCGGCCCGGCTTCCTTATTACGACCAGATCCTGAACGCGGCCGACGTCTTCACCCGTGCGCAGAACGCCTTTCATCTCTGGAAGCGTCTGTCGCGTGTTCGGGTGCCGCGCCGACCCGATCTTGTCCATTGGACCTATCCGCTACCCTTGAAGGTCAAAGGGGCGCCGAACATCTATACGCTGCACGATCTGGTGCCGCTGCGGCTGCCGTACACCACGCTCGACAACAAGCGACGTTATCTGCGTATGCTGCAAAAGCTTGCCCAGAAAGCGGACCATTTTGTCACCGTGTCCGAATGTTCCAGGCGCGACATCATCGAATGCCTCGGTGTTGCGCCGGAGCGCGTGACGAACACGTACCAGTCGGTCGATATCCCCGCCAAGTTCCGCGACAAGCCCGAAGACGTCGTCGCCCGTGAAGTCGAGGGCGCAACCGGGGTGGGATATAAGGACTATTTCCTGTTCTGGGGATCGATCGAGCCGAAGAAAAACATCGGCCGCATGATTGAGGCCTATCTCGCGAGCAAGGTCGATTCGCCGCTGGTCATCGTCGGGGCACGCGCATGGAAGTCGGACGACGAACTGCGCCTGCTCAACGACGAGAATATCCGGTTCCTGCGCACGATCGATCAGGATACGTATACGCGCAAGCGGGTGATCCAACTATCCTATGCCCCGTTCGCGCTGCTCGTCAGCCTGATCCGGGGCGCGAAGGCTGCGCTGTTTCCGTCACTTTACGAGGGCTTTGGGCTGCCCGCACTTGAGGCAATGCTGCTCGGTACACCCGTCATCTCCACCAACACATCTTCGCTGCCGGAGATTGCAGGCGACGCGGCGCTGCTGGTCGATCCCTATGATACAACCGCAATAGCGCAGGCCATTCGCGCGATCGATGCGGATGCCGACTTGCGGGCTCACTGTGCGCGATCCGGCATCGTCCGCGCGGCCGAGTTCAGCCCGGCTGCGTATCGGGACCGGCTGAAGCACCTTTACGATAAAATCCTCTAAGGGGGAGAAGCGCGTCGCCCCAACGATACACGACGATCAGGAGCCCCTATCGAGGATTGGCCGCAAGCGCTTGGTGTCTGACCAAACCTTCCACACGAAGGCCAAAAACACCAGCGACCACAAGGCGAAGACCGTTATGTCGATGACCCGGACGCCGATGAAGCGGGTCCCGAGGAGCGCGGGGCCAAACCACAGCGCAAACAGCACCCACGTTGCCAACAACAGGCGAAGTTCGGTCGCGCCCATGCCGTAATAGGACAGGTGATGGGTCTTGAGGATCAGCACCTTCAGATAGGTAAAGCTGGTCATCAGCAGATACATCGAGAGCGCGAGCAGCGCTGAGAACAGCGTAAAAAAGGGCGACAGGCCCAGTCCGACGAAGATCAGCGTCTGCGACACGAGATCACAGGAATGATCGAGGAAATAGCCGAAGTCCGGTCGTTCGATCTTGCGATAGCGCGCGAGGGTGCCGTCCAGCGAATCACCGAGCCAGTTCAAAAACAGACCCAGCAGCGCGAGCGCGACGAACCATGGTGAGATCTGGCTGGCGGAAAATCCCACCAGAGCGATGAAAGCACCGGCCAGTCCCAGCAGGGTCAAGTGATCGGGGGTCGCGGATAATGGCGTCCGCGCGGCCATCCAGTGCAAGGCGGCGCGTTCCTGTTTTGCCAGAAAACTGTTGTTCACCCGCATATGGTGGACCGGCTGAGTCGGCGTTTCGACCGATGCACCGTCGTCGGGATCCTCCGGCGATGACGGCATGTCGTCGTCGCCATCGCCGGACGCATGGCGTGGAATTGGAGGCAATTCCGCCAATGCCGTCTTAAGCTCGGCGGATTTGATTGCCTCACCGGTGCCACTGGGTCGGTCAACCTTCAACTGCGAATCCTCTGCGTGTGCATTGGAGGGGCGTCCGCGTGACTTTGCCCGATTTGGCGGCACTGACGAAGCGGGCTATATGTGCCACCTGCGGGTCGCGCAATTATCCATATCGCGCAATACGATGTACCGACCATGATAAGGAGCTTGCTGGGGGAACGGCGACCTTGATCGGATTCCCAGCGGTTATCCGTAAGCGTTTCCTTCGAAGCTCAATCGACAATAACAGCGACAACCTTCCGTTTCGGGAATAAATGTTCGAGATATTTATGAAAGCATAGAAGATGCTCACCGTTGTAGCTTATGATGTAATGCGACTTTTTATCGGCCCAGCATATCTAACTCCACGTGGCATAGATAAAGTAGATTTGGCGCTGGCTCGCTTTCTATTTTCTGAAGAATCCAGTAAAAATGTAGGAATATTGCCAACGCCAGTTGGCGTTTATTGTTTTTCGGCGGCGCAGGTCAGAATCTTGTTGACCTATATCGACAGAATCTGGGCCGAGGCTGCCGATCCTTCGCGAGATGTCCAGTTGCAAGGTTTGTTGGACAAAATCGTGCACCGGAAAGAGGACGCGCCGACCGCAGCGCCGGTTGCGCCGCTTTTACTCCGCGACAAGGTTCGGCGCATGTTGCGCATGTTGTACGCGACGCGCTTGTTCCCGCAGCGTTCTGCCGCGCGAGCAGTGCCGGCCAATGCCGTCTATCTCAATACCGGGCAATTGGGGCTGGCGATGCCGTCCTTCTTCGACTGGCTGGCGAAGCGTCCCGACATCACGCGCGCCATGATGGTGCATGACGTTATCCCGATCGACTATCCGCATTTGGTCAGCGCGAAGGCTCCGGTTTATCATCGCCAAATGGTTCGCACCGCGGCCGAGAATGCGGATTGTCTGCTCTTCAATTCCGCATACACGCGCGACACCGTGACGGCGGTGATGCCGGGCATGAACGGGCCCTGCCCGCCGGCACTGGTGCGATCTTTGCCGCTGTCGCCCGCTTTCATAACGGTCAGGACGACCGTCGCCGAACTCGCCGACACGCGCTATTTTCTGGCGGTTTCGACGATCGAGCCGCGCAAAAATCACGCCTTGCTGCTGCGGGTCTGGCAGCGCTTGATCGAGACTATGGGGCCCGCAGCACCGCATCTCATCATCGTCGGCGCGGCGGGCAACCTTGCCGAGACGATTCTTGCGCCGTTACAATCTGATCCAGCGCTGCGGGCGCGTGTTCACCCTGTGGTCGGCCTGTCGAGTCCTGCGCTAGCGTCGCTGGTGCTCGGCGCCGCCGGCATGTTGTGTCCTTCGCTTGCCGAAGGCTTCGGCCTGTCGCTGCTCGAGGCGGGCGCGCTGCACGTGCCGACCATCGCCAGCGACATTCCCGCGCATCGCGAGGTGGCGGGCGCGACGACAATCCTTTTGGCCGCGAACGATGAAGTGGGCTGGACGCGGGCCATCTCCGATTTGCCCGCAGGTGGGATGCGCCGACGTCCGGACATCCCTTCCGCCATGACCGAAACCGCTTATTGCAGGGACATCGTCGATTTTATCAGCGGCATCGGCCCGAGGGCCGCCTAATTGACGGCACCCCTGACCAATAGAAACGGGGTGAAGATTTGCGCGATGGTCTGCAGCAGCCGGATCGGCTCATTGGCTCGCGCGCCCGCCACATAGAGGACATCCTTGTTTTCCAGCACGAACTTCTGCGCCAGGAAATAGCTGCGGGGTTTCAGCATATTGAGATGATAGACCGTTGGGCGCTCTGTGCCGTCCGGTGCCTTTTCATAGCGGAACACG
Organism: Sphingomonadales bacterium; assembly: GCA_027489365.1. Lineage (GTDB taxonomy): Bacteria > Pseudomonadota > Alphaproteobacteria > Sphingomonadales > Sphingomonadaceae > Sphingomonas. The sequence continues at coordinate 428 of JAIXZV010000288.1, read as the reverse complement.
AACACCGCAGCAGGATCGGCAAGATTGTCGTTCGGCCCACCGGCGAGCGCGAGCGCCTCGATCACCGAGACCTGGCGCGTGGGCAGATCGTAGCGGTTGATCCGATTGGCGGTACCCAACATGGAATAGCTGCGCGGGCGACGCAGGACTTCCACCCGGTCGCCCGGCTCCAATTCCATCCCGCCGCCGTTGGAATAGTCCAGCCCTTCGAGCGGTGCCTCCGAAACCTGCCCCTGGCGTACGACGCGTACGACCAGATCGGACATGCCAGACCCGCGATACCCGCCGGCGAGCGTGATGACGTCGAGCAGCTTTTCATGCGCCGGGCTAAGCCGGAATCGGCCCGGATTGGTCACCTCACCGCCGACGATCACCGCGCTGCCATTGGCGGATTCCTGCCGCACGATCGCCTGCGGATGTTCCGATTG
>JAIXZV010000228.1 GCA_027489365.1 Sphingomonadales bacterium | reverse complement strand
GGCGTGACGATCGTCATCCTGATTGCGCTGTTTTTCATCCAGAGCCGCGGGACTGCCAGCGTCTCGGCGCTGTTTGGCCCGGTCTGCATCCTGTGGTTCCTCGCGATCGGCGGGCTGGGCGTGTGGCATATCGCCGACGAACCCTCGATCCTGCGCGTCGTCTCCCCGCATTATGGCGTGATGCTGCTCGCCAATCACGGCGTGACCGGGCTGTTCGTGCTGGGGGCAGTGTTCCTGACCGTGACGGGGGCGGAAGCGCTGACCGCCGACATGGGGCATTTCGGGATCAAGCCGATCCGGCTCGGCTGGTTCTTCCTGGTTTTCCCGTGCCTCGTGCTCAATTATCTCGGCCAAGGGGCGTTCGCGCTGAGCGCGCTCGAGGCGGCGGCGCAGGCGGGCAAACCGTTCGTCAATCAGGACTGGTTCTTCCTGATGGCACCCGATGCGCTGCGCCCGTGGCTGATCGTGCTGGCGATGCTGGCGACGGTGATCGCGAGCCAGGCGGTCATCACTGGTGCCTTCTCGCTGACGCAGCAGGCGATCCAGCTCGGCCTGCTGCCACGGCTGCGCGTGCGCCAGACCTCGGCGACGCAAGTCGGGCAAATCTATCTCCCGACGATCAACTGGCTGCTGCTGGTCGGCGTGCTGGTGCTGGTGATCCAGTTCCGCACCTCGACCGCAATGGCGGCGGCGTACGGCATTGCCGTCACCGGCACGATGGTGGTGACGACCTGCCTCGCTTATATCGTCGCGCGGCATCGCTGGAACTGGAGCCGCCCGCTCGCGCTCGCGGTGATCGCGCCGTTCCTGACGCTCGACCTGATCTTCTTCGGCGCGAACATCCTGCGCGTGGTCGAGGGCGGCTGGGTGCCGCTCGTCGTGGCGGGCGCGATCGGGCTGATCATCTACACCTGGAACCGTGGGCGCGGCATCGTGCGCGAATTCGAGCAGCGCCAGAGCATTCCTTTGGTCGATCTTGCTGCGGCGCTGGCCAAGCGCCCGCCCGAGCGGGTCGAGGGCACCGCCGTGTTCCTGACCGCCAACCCCGACAGTGCGCCCGGCGCGCTGCTGCACAACCTCAAGCACAACAAGGTGTTGCACGAGAAGAATCTGATCGTCAGCATCCGCACCGCCGACCGCCCAACGATCGAGCCCGAAGATCGCGCCGAGATCCGTCCGGTCGACGAGAATTTCACGATCATCGTGCTGCATTACGGCTTCATGGAACAGCCCGATTGCCCGCGCGATCTGGGGTTCGAGGCGGTGGCGCACAAGAAGACGCTCAACCCGGCCAAGACCAGCTATTTCATCGGCCGCAACACGCTGAAGCCCACGGCCGAGCAGGGGATGCCGCTGTGGCAGGACCGCATCTTCATGTTCCTGCAGCGTAACGCCAGCGATCCGACCGACTTCCTCCGCATCCCGCCGGGTAAGGTGCTGGAATTGGGCGAACAGGTCACCGTGTAACCCGCGACGCGCTTTTTTCGCAAAAAATGGTCCCGGCGCGGTCCAAATCGTGTACGGAAATCGCCGACCGGTATCGTTATAGCGATGTAGGCGACTTGGGGGATGCACGTGCGTAGCCAAAATGATGGCAGGGCCTGTTTGAACGCGTCTTCGCGGCGAAGGGTTATGCGTTGACCAGTTTTGCCCTGTCGACCGCGTTGCTCCTGATCGGCCCACCAACGACGCTTACACCTCCGCCTGCCCCGGTCACGCTGATCGGTGCGACTGCCGAAGCGCCGTCGGCGGAGCCAGAGACGGTCGTAGAGACGCAAGCCACGCCGACTCCGCACGAGGAGCAGGACCTCGTCGTCACCGCGCGCGGGCGCAGCGCCAGCGACCCGCTGCAGAGTGTGAACCTACAGAGTTTCGAAGTCACCCAGGCGATCGATACCGCGGTGATCCGCCCGGTCGCAAAAGGCTATCAGAAAATCCTGCCCGCGCCGGTGCGCGACGGCATTCGCAACGTGCTCAACAATCTGCGTGAGCCGATCACCGTGCTCAACTGCATCCTGCAGCACAAGATCGGCCGCGCGGCCAAGACGATCGGGCGCTTCCTGGTCAACACCACCGTCGGCGTCGGCGGCGTGTTCGACATCGCGCGGCGCAAACCCTTCAAACTGCCGCAACATCCCAACGGCTTTGCCAACACGCTCGGCTTCTACGGCGTGAAGACCGGCGCGTTCCTGTACGTGCCGCTGGTCGGTCCGACGACGGTGCGCGATCTGATCGGATCGACGGTCGATCGCTTCGTCATCCCCTTTGCCGTGGGCGGGCCGCTGCGCAATCCGGCGGTGACGGTCCCGATGGGCGTGTTCGGCACGCTCGACCAACGCGCCCAGCTCGACGAGACAATCGAAGCGCTGCGCAAAGACCCGCAAAAGGCGTATCAGGCGACGCGCGAATTCTATCTGACCCGGCGGCAGGCGCAGATCGACGAGTTACACGGCCAGCACCGCCGCATCGTCCGCCCGGTACCCGGATCGATCAAACCTTCGGTCACCGACGCCCCCGCGCCCGAATGATGTTTGCGCTCGCCACGTAGCGGGCGGTTCGCTACGCCATCGAAACGCAGCGTACGCGAACCGGGGGGTGACACGATGATGCTCAAGGCGATGTTCAGCGCAACCGCGCTTCTAACGGCACTGCCGCTGGCGGCGCAAACCCAGGCGGTAGCGCCGGCGGACGCCAAGATCGCGCTCACCCGGACCGACGATTTGCGCTGCCTGTTGCTGGTCAGCGAATTGATCGGCACAGGCACTGCCGCGCAGAAGGAAGCCGGGACCAAGGCAGCCCTTTACTTCGCGGGCAAGATACTAGGGCGCGAGCCGGGCCTCGATCTTACCGCCGCCGCCAAGACCGAGATCGTCGCGATGGAAAAGATCGATCGACCGGCGGGCTACCAACGCTGCGGTGCCGAACTGCAACTGATCGGCGTAAAATTGCAAGCTGCTGGAGCGGGTCTGACCGCGATGGCGAAGGGCGCGCAGTAACGCGCCCTTCGCCATCGCACTTACCCCGCGAACGTCTTGACCAGATCGAACAGATAATCGCGGCCATTATACAGCGAATCCTTGCGGATTCGCTCATTGAGCCCGTGGGTGCCATTGCCATCGGCATCGACGAAAAAGCCGGGCACGCCGTACACCGGAATGCCGACCGCCTCGAGAAAGATGCCGTCGGTCGCGCCAGTCGACATCAACGGCAGCAGCGGCAGGCCGGGGAAATGCTTCGCCGCCACCGCCTTCACCGGCCCGGTGATCTTCGGGTCGAGCGCGGGCGGGATTGCGGTCGGGCGGATCGGGGCGTTGGCGCTGACCTTGACCTTCGGCCCGGCCAGTTCCTGCAATTTCGCAAGCGTGCCCTGCACCGTCTCGCCGGGGAAGATGCGGCAATTCACATTGGCGGTGGCGCGCTGCGGCAGCGCGTTCTCCGCGTGGCCCGCATTCACGATCGTCGCGACGCACGTGGTGCGCAGCGTCGAGTGCATCATCTTCTCGCCGCTCACGATCTTGTCGGCGGCGGCATCGTTGGGGTTGGCGAGCAATTTGGTGATCGCATCGCGCAACACCGGCGGCGACCCGAGCGCCGCCATACCGAAGAAAGCGCGCGTGGTGTCGCTGAACTTGACCGGGAATTCATAGCCCTGCACCGCCTTCAGCGCATCGGACAGTTCGTAGATCGCATTCGACGGCACCGGCTGCGAGCTGTGCCCGCCGGGATTGGTCACTTCAAACGTATAGTTCTGCGCGGCCTTCTCGCCGACTTGCAGCGCGAGCAATTGCGGCTTGCCATCGGGGCCGTAACGCCCGCCACCGCCTTCGTTGAGCGCGAATTCGGCGTCGATCAGGTCGCGCTTGTTCTTGGCGAGCCATTCCGCGCCGTTGAACGCGAAAGTCGTTTCCTCGCCGCAGGTGAGCGCGAGCTTGATCGTGCGTTTGGGCTTATAGCCCTCCTGCTTGAAGCGGATCATCGAATCCGCCCAGACCGAGGCCATCGCCTTGTCGTCGACCGTCCCGCGCGCATAATAATATCCGCCCTCGTCGATCAGCGTGAAGGGATCGCGTACCCAATCGGCGCGCTTGGCCTCGACCACGTCGAGATGGCCGAGCAGCAGCATCGGCTTGGCCTTCGCGTCGCTGCCCTTCAGCACCGCGACGATACCGCCTTCCTTGGGCCGGTCGGCCACCGAGAACAACGTGATGTCGCTGTCGGCATAGCCCGCCGCCTTCAACCGCGCGCCGATCTGCGCGGCGGCTTGCGTGCAGCTCCCGCTCGACAGCGTCGTGTTGGTCTCGACCAATTCCTTGTAGAGCCCGAAATAGGCCTTCTGGTCGGGCCGGTCCTGCGCCGAAGCCGCGCTGGCGATCGCCGCCAGGCCGAGGATGGTTGCCGTCGTGAGTGCGCGCATGTCGTAAGGCCCCTGTTATTTCGGGAGAAGCTAACGCACTCGCCTGCGAACGCAACCGTTAGCGGGGGCTGAAAAAACGAGACGATCGTGCCTCGTCCGTTCGTTTCGAGCGAAGTCGAGAAACCAGAGCACACGCCTCGACCGCAGCTTCTCGACTTCGCTCGAAGCGAACGGGAAAAGAAGATCAACCGAGCCCGAAACGCGCGTTCAAAGCGGTGCCGTATCCTTCGGCTTCGCCAGCCTTATCTCACGGTTGGCGAAATCGATCCGCACCCGCCCGAACAAGCGCAACGCATCGATCCCGAGCAGCAACGCAGGGGCCTCGCGCAGACCCAGCCGCCCAAATGGGGCCGCATCCGAAAACGCCACCGGCAGATTGGCGAAGGTCACGCTGCCGAGCTCGACACCGCCGACTTCGGTATAATCCGCTTCCAGCATCCCACCGGTAACGCTCATCAATTTGACCGGGCTCATCAGTTTCGAATCGCGCGTCACCAGACGGCGCAGCGCGAGATTGCCCATGCTGACCACCGATCCGGTATCGATCACCACCCGGATGCGCCGCCCGTGGTAACTCGCATCGGTCACCACCAACTGGCCGAGCAGATTTTTGGCGCGGATGACGATATCGTCCGGGCCGAAGCGTTCGGCGCGAACACGCCGGGACGAGGGCGTCACCGTCATCGCCTGCCGCCCGAAATCGATCGTCACTGCATGGTTCTTCAGCGTGTCGATCCCGACCAGGCCCTGCGCACCCAAATGCCGCTGCAGCAACGCTGGCGCATCGATCCGGCTGCTGGTGATGCGCGCGCCGCGCCCGGCGGTACCGACGCCGATATCGGGGATCAGGAAGGTCTCGACGCTCGCCGACCCCGCCATCGCGGTGATCCGCACCGTCCGCCCCGGCGTTAGCCGCAGCGCTTCGGCGAGTTCGCGCGCGATGACGGTGCGCTCGGCCCCGGTATCGACCACGAACCGGAACGGCCCGGTGGTGCCGATCGTCACCGGCACCGTCATCCGCGTATCGTCATTGCTGAAATCGAGCTGATCGACCGGTGTTTGCTGCGCGTTTTGCTGCGCGGCAGGATCTGGCGCGGGCTGCTCCGGGCTCAGCAGTGCGAGCAGCGGAGAGGCGAGGAGCAGCGCCGGGTTCATGGCTGGGAAGGTACGCCCGTTTCGGACCTTCGACAAGCGTGCGCAATCGAGCCGCCCCTAGTCCAACCGCATCGCCTCCGCCGCCAGCACTTCGGCCTCGATCAGCAGCGCATCATCCGCCAGCCCCTGTGAGACATGTTCGCGCCCGATCAGCGTCAGCACCGGCACCGCCAGCGGCGAGATCCGCTCCAGATCGACGTGCAGCATCGTGTCCGCCGCACGATCGAGCAGATCGGCAAGCCGCCCGACATCGGTCATCCGCGCACGCGCATCGGCCCAGGCCGCCTGCAGCAAAACATGCCCCGGCTCATATTTGCGCAGCACGTCATAGATCAGATCGGTCGAGAAGCTGACTTGCTTGCCGGTCTTGCGCTTGCCCGGAATCTGCCGCTCGACCAGCCCGCCGATCACCGCGACCTCGCGAAAGGCGCGTTTGAGCAGCGACGATTGCTGCACCCAATCGACGAACTCATCCTCCAATATGTCACGCGAGAACAACGCCGCCGGATCGGTGATCGGCTCCAGCCCGTAGCACGCCAGCGCATAATCGTTCGCGACGAAGCCGATCGGTTTCAGCCCCTGCGTCTCCATCCGCCGCGTCACCAACATGCCGAGCGACTGGTGCGCATTCCACCCTTCGAAACTGTAGGCGACCATGTAATGCTTGCCTTCGCGCGGGAAGGTTTCGACCAGAAGCTGCCCCGGTCGCGGCATGACCGAGCGCACCTGCTGCACCTCCAGCCATTCGCGCACGTCATCCGGAAAGCGCCGCCATTCCTCGGGCTCAGCCAGGAACCGCCGCACGCGATCGGCAAGGTTGGTCGACAGCGGCATCCGCGCGCCACCGTAACTCGGGATGCGCGCAGGCCGCGATGTCGCGCGCACCACGATCGACTCGGTATCGATCCGCTCCACCTCAAGGCTCAGCCCGGCGAAGAAGAAGGTGTCGCGCGGGGTGAGCGTCGCGGCGAACCCCTCCTCGACGCGCCCCAAGGTCCGCCCATTACCGAAGCGCACGCTAAGCATCGTCGCCTCGACAATGATCCCGGCGTTGAGGCGATGCTGCGCAACAAATTTCGGCAGGCTGACGCGCCAGATACCATTGGCGTCCTGCGTTAGCCGCTTGAATTTATCGTACGCCTTCAGCGCATAGCCACCATCCCGCACGAACCCGAGCAGTTGCTCGAACGTCTCGGTCGGCAGCGCGGAATAGGGCAAGGCCGAGCGGATCTCGTCGAGCAACGCACCCTGCTCGAACGGCGCCGCGCACGCACACGCCATCACATGCTGCGCCAACACGTCGAGCGCCCCCATGCGGAACACCTCGAAGTCCAATTCGCCCGACTCGACCGCATCGAGCGCGGCGCGTGCTTCGAGATATTCGAAGCGATTGCCCGGCACCACGATCGCCTCCGACGGCTCATCCAGCCGGTGATTGCTGCGCCCGATCCGCTGCAGCAAACGCGACGATCCCTTGGGTGCGCCCATCTGGATCACGCAGTCGACATCGCCCCAATCGACCCCCAGATCGAGGCTCGCCGTCGCCACCAGCCCGCGCAGCCGCCCATCGGCCATCGCCCCCTCGACCTTGCGCCGCGCCTCCAGGCTGAGCGAGCCGTGATGCACCCCCAGCGGCAGATTCATCGCATTGACCTTCCACAAATCCTGGAAGATCAGCTCGGCCAGCGCGCGGGTGTTGCAGAACACGATCGTCGTCTTGTGCAGCTCGATCTCGGCCATCACCTGCTCGGCGGCGTAACGCCCCGAATGGCCCGACCACGGCACGCGCCCCTGCGGCAGCAGGATCGTGACGTTGGGCGGCGCGCCCGCCTCGCCCTGCACCAGCGTGACGGTATCGATATCGCCATCGGGCGCGAGCCACGCGCGGTATCCGTCCGGGTCCGCGACCGTCGCCGACAGCGCGACGCGCCGCAGACCGGGCGCGATGCGTTGCAGCCGCGCCATGCACAGGCTGAGCAAATCGCCGCGCTTGCCGGTCGCGAAGGCGTGCACCTCATCGACGACGATCGTCTTCAGCCCTTCGAACATTGTGAAGCTGTCGGGATAGCTGAGCAACAGGCTGAGCGATTCGGGGGTCGTCAGCAGGATGTTGGGCGGCTTGATCCGCTGCCGCGCCTTGCGGTCCGACGGGGTGTCGCCAGTGCGCGTCTCAATCCGGATGTCGACGCCCATTTCCGCAACCGGGGTCAGCAGATTGCGCTGCACATCGACCGCCAGCGCCTTGAGCGGCGAGACGTAGAGTGTGTGCAGCCCCTCGGTAGGGGTCTCGATCAGCTCGGCGAGCGTCGGCAGGAACCCCGCGAGCGTCTTGCCCGCACCCGTCGTCGCGACGAGCAAGCCGTGGGCCCCGGCGCGCGCGACATCGAGCATTTCGAGCTGATGCCGTCGCGGTGCCCATCCCTTGGCGGCGAACCACTCGGCGATCGGGGCGGGAAGGTCGGGGCGGCTCACCCTGCCGATATGGGGTGCCGGGGGGCGCAAAGACCAGCCCCGCCGCCGCCCACGATCATGGAATCGCGCGAAACTCGCTGAAGCTGGTGTTCGATCGCATCGTGCCCGCCTTGCCCATCATCGCGCCGGTCAGCGTGCTCGTCGCGTCCGAGGGGACCGCGTTGCCGTCGGGGAGCAGGCGATAGCGCTGGTCGATCACGATGCTTTTCAGCGACGCGACCAGCATCACGCTGAAGCTCTTGTTCGACACCATCCGCACATGCTCGACGAACGGCACCGCGCCGCTGGTGTTGACCAGCGCCTCGGCCTGCGTGTCGGCGGAGGCATCGTGCGATCCGATCTTGAGCGTCCCCTTGGGCAGCCGTGCGAAGCGATACAACACCCCGCCCTTCACCTCGCTCCGCGTCGCCGCCGCGCCGAACCAATCGGCCACTTGCGCATAAGACGGCGTCGGCCCGCGCTTGGTCTTGCGCGAGGAGGCGATGTCCTTCGCGCTCGGCGCGCGCCCGTCGACGCTGACCAGCGTCCAGCGATCGGCCGCCGCGCGACGTGGGTCGAACTGCTCGACATAGGTCTTGGCCGCAGCCCCGCTCCGCTCGATCGTCAGCGTCCGGCGAAAAGGGTAGCGCGCGGTCGGCGTCGCCCGCGCGGTCGCGACGATCTTCGCTTGCAACGCATCGGCCTGCGCTGCGGTGGCTGGCACGCTCAGCGACAACGCAACCGTGCCGAGGACGGCGAAACGCCGCAGGGAGTGGATCGAGAGCAATATATCGCGCGTCATGACGATGGCATCTTACAGCATTGGGGCCGATCCAAGGCGCGCGCTGTGCCCGTCGTTACTTCCGCTTGCAGGGAAACGCCTGTTTCAGTGCATCGCGGACCAGAAAGGACGGCGCGCTGCTCCAGCGATCGGGGTGCAGCCGCAGCGCCTCGCGCACCGCCACCACCGCCTGCCGCGTCGAGGCTTTCTTGGCGGATGGGCAGATGTCTTGCGCCAGCGACAGCGCGTCGAACACGCCGAGGATATAACCGGTGCAGAAACTCGCGCTCGTATCGTCATCCTTGCCGCTGCACGCCCGCGCGAGTTGTTCGCTTTCGAGCGGACTGACCACCACCCGCGATGGTGCCGCCGCCGCCAGCGCGAGCGCCGCGAGCATCACGATGCCGCCTCAGGGTTCAGATACGGCAGCAAGCGCACGCGCGGGAACACCGTTTCGAGCGGCGTACTCTCGGGCAGGATATAGACGATCCCCCCGCCCTTGCCGAACAATGTGCTGATCTTCCCGGTATAGAAGCGCGTGCCGACGTTGATGCAGCCGAAGCTGATGCGATTGTCGTCGGGCGTCGGCGACAGCAGCCGTTCGACGCGGCGCTCTTTCTTGTGCGTGGTGATCACCGCGTGCAGCGCGACCGAATTGGCATAGTCGACCCACAGCACACGCTGATTGCCGAAGGCGCGACCGAATTTCGTAACGAACCGACCCGCAGGCGTGGTGCGCTCGGCCGGGCCGATGTCCTCTAGCTTCTTGGCACCCACACCGGGCGAGGATTCATCGCCGATCCCGATGCCGAGCAGCACCGGCGTCTCCCCCACAAAACTGCCATCCGCGCGGAACAGCGACAAGGACGCGGCTTGCTTGTCGATGACGATATAGGGCGATTTGCCATTGTCGCGCGCCGAGGCGATCCACGCGATCAGCCGCGCGGCATCGGCGGAGCGGACCGGCTCGGGCACCGGCACGGTTGCGACGGCGGGCGGCGGTTTCACGGCCTTGCGCTTCGTCACCTTCGCGCGCGGCACAGGCGCGGCCGAAACCGGCACGGCGACCAGCCCAATCGCCGCAGCGACCATCAGCAGGCCGCCGCGGCGCGTTCGAACGGGCACCCGGCTCACCGGATGCCCGCACACTGCAGAGTCGCTGCGATCAAGGATCAGCCGCGCGGCCGACGCTGCTGACGGCGCTGCTGCGCCTGCATTTGCTGGTCGAGCCCATCGACGCGGCCGCCCAGTTGGTCGATCCGCTGCGAATTTTGCTGCGCCTGGCCGGCTGCCGCCTGCGCCGCTGCCAGCGCCTGGCCAGAGGTACCTTCGACCGTGCGCACGCGCCCGTCGATGCCGTCGATTCGTTCGTTCACCGTGGCGATCTGTGCCCGCACGAAACCCTTGGTCGCGCAGCCGCTGATGCCGACCGATCCCACCAGGATCATGCCAAGGATTGCGGATTTCGGAATGTTTGTACGCATATACTCACCTCTTCTTACTGTCGGGGTACTCGCAGCAAGGGCGGTCGGCGCCAGCTTGGCAAACGCAATCCGGCAGGCTGTGCGCGTTCTGCGGCGGGCGGACCGGCTGGGCGGGTTCTTGCGGCGCTGGTATGCAGGCCGCGCATCACCATATCGCCCGCATGGCGAAGCTCGGCGACTGGATCGATCCCCAACCCCACGGGATTTACGTGAAGCCCGCCGATGTGTGGATCGATCCATCGCGCCCGACGGAGCGCGCGCTCGTCACGCATGGCCACGCCGATCATGCGCGCGGCGGGCATAATGCGGTCTGGGCGACGCCCGAGACGCTCGCGATCATGGACGCGCGCTATGGGCCGCAGGCGGGCAATCCGGTCGCTTATGGCGAGAGCCGGACGTTCGGCGATGTCACCGCGACCTTCGTCCCCGCCGGGCACGTGCTCGGCTCCGCGCAGATCCTGCTGGAGTATCGCGGCGAGCGGATCGTCGTGTCGGGCGATTACAAGCGCCGCGCCGATCCGACCTGCGCCGCCTTCGAACCGGTCAAATGCGACGTGTTCATCACCGAAGCGACCTTTGGCTTGCCCGTGTTCCGCCACCCGGAGACGGGCGACGAAATTGATAAACTCACCGCAGCGCTCCACGCCAATCCCGATCGCTGCGTGCTCGTTGGGGCCTACGCGCTGGGCAAGGCGCAGCGCGTCATCGCCGAATTGCGCGCGCGCGGGCATGATGCGCCGATCTATATCCACGGCGCGCTCGAACGGTTGTGCGCGCTCTATCAGGCGCACGGTGTCGACCTCGGCGAGCTGCGCCCCGCCACGGTTGCCGCCAAGGCCGATATGGCGGGCCACATCGTTATCGCCCCGCCCGGTGCGCTCGCCGACCGCTGGTCGCGCCGCTTGCCCGACCCGATCACCGCGATGGCCTCCGGCTGGATGCGCGTGCGGCAACGCGCGGTGCAGCGCGGCGTGGAACTCCCGCTGATCCTGAGCGATCATGCCGATTGGGACGAGCTTACGACCACGCTCACCGAGATCGCACCCAAAGAGGTGTGGGTCACGCACGGGCGCGAGGATGCGCTGGTCCACTGGTGCCAGACGCGCCAGATCAAGGCCAAGCCGCTGCATCTGGCGGGGTTCGAAGATGAGGATGACTAAGCGCGACTATGCCCGGGTCGAGGTGAGCAGCCGCGCGCAATTGCGCGCGTGGCTCGACGCGAACCACCGCGACAGTGCGGCGATCTGGCTGGTCACCTTCAAAAAAGCGGCGGGCGAACGCTATGTCGCGTATAACGACATCGTCGAGGAAGTGCTCTGCTTCGGCTGGATCGACAGCCTGCCGCGCAAGCTCGATGACACGCGCACGATGGTGTTCCTCAGCCCGCGCAGGCCGGGGAGCAGCTGGCCGGCAGCCAACCGCGAGCGCGTTACGCGGCTCATCGCAACCGGGCAAATGACGCCGACGGGGCAGAGGCTGATCGATGCCGCAAAGGCCGACGGATCGTGGAACGCGCTGGAAAATGCCGAGACCGGGGAAGCGCCGCCCGATCTGCGCGCCGCCCTGGAAGCGGTTGGTGCGACCGAAGCATTCCAAGGTTTCACGCTGGCGACCCGAAAACGCTGCATCGAATATCTGGACGCGGCCAAGCGTCCGGACACGCGCACCGCGCGGATTGCCAAGATCGTAGCAGGTGCCGCTGCGGGCACCGATCCGCTCGCGTGGCGTCCGCGTGTCTGAACCCAACATCCCGCAGCTGCGTTGTCGGCCTGCTGGCGACGCTTGCTACCGGTGCCGGATCGAGATGCGCGCTGCGCGGCTACGAACATGAAGACGCGATAGGAGACACGCAATGCAGAAACGAAATTGGGCGATGATCGCGACGGCGGTGGCGAGCACGGCGGCGGCGGGTGCTGCCGCCTTCATCGTGCAGGAAAAGCGCACCGAGCAGCCGCCCTACACGGTCGAGCGGACCGATGGGCCGATCGAACTGCGCCGCTATCCCGAACTGCTGGTCGCCGAGACCGAGACCAAGGGCCCGCGCGAGAAGGCGCTGGGCAGCGGTTTCGGTCGCCTCGCCGACTATATCTTTGCCAAGAATCGCGGCGGCGAAGGCATTGCGATGACCGCCCCCGTGCTGAGCGAGCGCGACACAAAGATCGCGATGACTGCGCCGGTGACGAGCGAGCGGACCGGAGACCAATGGCGCACGCGCTTCGTCATGCCCGCCAAATATACGCGCGCGACCCTGCCCCCGCCCGGTCCCGGCGTGACGATCACCACCGTCCCCGCGCGTCGCGTCGCAGTGTATCGCTTCGCCGGCGTGGCGACCGATGCGGCGCTTGCCAAAGCCGAAGCGGCGCTGCGCGCGTGGCTGGCGAAGGAACGGCTCGAAGGCGGCGCGGTGACCTATGCCTTTTACAACTCCCCCTTCATGCCCGGGCCGCTGCGCCGCAACGAAGTGATGATCGCGCTACCGGGCTGATCCACCCCCACCGTTCGTGCTGCGCTTGTCGAAGCACTGTCTTTCCGCATGACCGCGCAAAAAGGCAGCCCCTCAACAAGCTCAGGGCTCACCCTGTGCAGCGAACTTACGCCCCTCCAGCGCCCGCGCGCGGCGGCGCTGCACCGACGACCCGAGCCCCAGCACCTCGCGGTACTTGGCGACCGTACGCCGCGCGATGTCGAAGCCCTTGGCGTTGAGCAGTTCGACCAGCGTATCTCCGACAGGATCTTGTCGCCCTCGCCCGCGATCAGCGCCTTGATTGCCGATGTCATCGCTTGCGCCGACACCGCATCCCCGCCGTCGGACGACTGGATCGCCGAGATAAAGAAATATTTCAGCTCATACAGCCCGCGCGCGCGACAGATATTTGTTGCTGGTGGCGCGGTGCCGTCGCGCCGCCCAGTTTCACCCCAAATTCCACATGGAAACTTAATGCCACTGCCGCGTATCGTCGGCAGCGATGAGTGAAACGAACGTAAAATCCCCACAGTGGAAACTGGCCCTGGGCGCGACCGGTGTCGTGTTCGGCGATATCGGCACCAGCCCGCTCTATGCCTTTCGCGAGAGTTTCATCGGCCACCATCGGCTGCCGCTCAACGATTTTCACGTGCTCGGCGTGCTATCGATGCTGGTCTGGGCGCTGATCCTCGTCGTCACCGTCAAATATGTGTTCGTGACGATGCGCGCCGACAATCGTGGCGAGGGCGGCAGCTTCGCGCTGCTCGCTTTGGTTGGGCGGGTGGCGAAGGCATCGCCCGCGCTGCCGCTGTTCGCCGCCGCCGCGTTGATCGCCACTGCATTATTCTATGGCGATGCAATCATAACGCCCGCGATCTCGATCCTGTCCGCGGTCGAAGGACTGTCGCTGCTCAACCCGAAATTCGGCGAGTTGGTGGTGCCGATCACGCTGGCGCTCGTCGTCTTGCTGTTCGCAGTGCAGCGTTTCGGGACGGGCCTGATTGGTGGGATGTTCGGCCCGGTCATGCTGCTATGGTTCGGCACGATCGGCGTGCTGGGGCTGATCCAGCTTATCGCCAATCCGGTCGTGATCGCGGCGTTCAGCCCGCTTTACGCGATCCAGTTCTTCATCGCCGATCCGATTCGCGCCTTCTTTACGCTCGGCACGGTCGTACTCGCGGTCACCGGCGCGGAGGCGCTATATGCCGATATGGGCCATTTTGGACGCAAGCCGATCGCGCGCGCGTGGGTTTGGCTCGCACTGCCCGCGTTGCTGCTGTGCTACGCCGGGCAATCGGCACTCGTGTTGCGCGATCCTTCCGCAATTCGCTCGCCTTTCTATCTGATGGCGCCGCCCGCCATGCTCTTCCCGCTGCTGTTGCTCGCTGCGGCCGCGACGATCATCGCCAGCCAATCGATCATCAGCGGAGCCTTTTCGGTGACGCAGCAAGCGGTGCAGCTCGGCTATCTGCCGCGGCTGAAGATCGTCCACACCTCGAACGAGGAGCGCGGCCAAGTGTATGCGCCGATGGTCAACACGCTGCTGGTGATCGCGGTGATTGCGCTCGTCCTTGGCTTTGGCTCATCGACCGCGCTGGCCGCCGCGTTCGGGCTCGCCGTCACCGCGACAATGGTGCTGACGACGCTGATGATCGGCTTCGTGGTGTTCAAGGTGTGGCGCTGGAATCGGCTGTGGGCAGTGCCGCTATACGCCATGCTGCTGCTGCTCGATCTCGGGTTGTTCGCGGCGTCGGCGACCAAATTCACCGATGGCGGGTGGCTGCCGGTCACGATCGCGATCGCTTTGGTGGTGGTGTTCAGCACTTGGCATCGCGGCCGGGCGCTGCTGCACGCACGGCTGTCTAACGGCACGATCCCGGTCGACGTGTTCCTGAAATCGACCGCCGACGCCGCCCGCGTCCCGGCTACCGCCGTCTACCTCACCTCCAGCACCGAGGGCGTTCCACCGGCGTTGCTCCACAACCTCAAATGCAATCTGGTGCGCCACCAACGCACACTGTTCGTCACGGTCGAGACCGCGCTCGAACCGCGCGTGGCGACGGCCGACCGGCTTTGCGAGACCGATCTCGGCGACGGGGTGAGCCGGGTCATCATCCGCTATGGTTTCGCCGAACAGCCTGACGTGCCCCAGGCGCTGGCGCTGCTCGCCAAGCCGATCGATCCTGGAGCGACCTATTTCCTCAGCCGACAGACGCTGATCTCGACCACGAAGCCGGGCATGATGCGCTGGCGCGAACGGCTCTTCGCAGCAATGATGCGCAATGCGGAGAGCCCGATGCCATTCTTCCGACTGCCCGTTTCTCGCGTCGTCGAATTGGGCAGCCAGGTCGAAATCTGAGCCACCGACCCGCGCCGCAGCAGCGGTCGTCGCGGTTACGCCCCCTCCAGCGCCCGCGCCCGGCGGCGTTGCACCGACGACCCGATCCCGAGCGCCTCGCGATACTTGGCGACGGTGCGCCGCGCGATGTCGAAGCCTTTCGCGTTGAGCAGTTCGACCAGCGTATCGTCCGACAGAATCTTGTCGCCCTCGCCCGCGATCAGCGCCTTGATCGCCGATTTCACCGCTTGCGCCGACACCGCATCGCCGCCGTCGGACGATTGGATCGCCGAGGTGAAGAAGTATTTCAGCTCATACAGCCCGCG
>JAIXZV010000038.1 GCA_027489365.1 Sphingomonadales bacterium | reverse complement strand
TGCGGCGCGCGTGACGGGGCTGAACGCGGCGGCGGGCGGATTGCTCGACAACGTCACGATCAATGGCGACTTCGCGATCGCGAAGGGCAAGGTACTGTCGGACAATCTGAAGATCCGATCGCGCAAGATCGATGCGACGGCGTTGGTCGTGGCCGACCTCGCCACGGGCATGTATCGCGGTGCGCTCAATGGGCGGGTGAACGATTACCGGATCGACGGCGTCGGGATCGTCTCGCTGCGCACCGATGCGAAGCTGGTGACGGTGCCGAGCGGCGGGTTCGGGATTACCGGGCATGTCGCCGCGCGCACCTCGCAGATCTTCAATGAGGGCGCGCGGAGCTTCCTTGGCGGGAATGCCGTGGCGACGGCGGATGTGGGCTATGATCCGAACGGGATCATCACCTTCCGCAATCTGCGGATGAACGCGCCGCAGTTCCGCGTGACGCGCGGGCAGGGGCGGTATGACCCGAAGGGGCCGCTGCTGGTCGATGCCGATGCTTATTCGACGGCTTACGGGCCGCTGTTCGCGCGGGTGTCGGGGACTGCGACGCAGCCGGTCGTGTTGCTGCGCGCGCCTCGGCCCGGCGTGGGGGTTGGCCTCGTCAACCTCGAAGCGCGGGTGCGGGGGACGGGGGCGGCTTATGCCGTGAACGCGACCGGGGGCACGCAATATGGGCCGTTCAGCGCCGATCTGCTGTTGAGCCCGGCCAAGCAATTGACCGTCGATATCCGCAATGCGCGCTTCGCTGGGGTGGATTTCAAGGGGCGGGTGCAGCAACTCGCCGCTGGTCCGTTTGGCGGGCGGGTGACCTTCGCCGGATCGGGCGTCAGCGGCGCGGCGCTGCTTGGTGCGCAGGGGTCGGTGCAGCGCGTCGATGTCGCGGCGCGGGCGAGCAATGCCAAGATTCCGGGTGCGGTCGATTTCACGATCGGGCGCGCGATCATCAACGGGCGCGCGGTGCTTTACGACAAGGCTCCGCAGATCGTTGCCGACGCTCAGATCGCCGATCTGCGCTACGGCCCGACCGTCCTTTCCACCGCGCGGGCAAAGATCGATTACACCGGGGGCAGCGGCACCGCGCAGGTGGTGGCGCAAGGATCGAACGGCGTGCCGTTCCGTGTCGCCGCCAATGCGCGGCTGAGCCCGAACCTGTGGCTGGTCGCGACGCAGGGCCAGGCCAATGGCATCGATTTCAAGACGACTGCCCCGGCGCGGATTGCGATCGATCGCGGCGTGTATCGGCTGCAGCCGACGCAAATCGCGTTTGGCGCGGGCAAGAGTGCCGGGTCGGCGCGGATCGCGGCGGATTATGGTAACGGGCTGTCGGCGAAGCTGCGGCTCGACGCGCTCGATCTGTCGGTGGCGAATGCGCTGGTGCCCGATCTCGCGCTGGGCGGATCGGCAACGGGGTCGCTTGATTACATGCAACCGCGCGGTGCTTCGGTACCGCAGATCGCAGGGCAATTCCGGGTGAAGAACTTCACGCGCTCCAGTCTGGCGAGCGTGTCCGAGCCGGTCGATCTGATCGCGCAGGTCGGGTTGACCGATGCCGGTGGCGAAGCGCGCGCGCTGATCCAGCGTGGCGGGGCGACCGTCGGGCGGCTGGTCGCGGCGCTGCGCCCGCTCGGCGGGGGCGCGAGCTGGACCGAGCGGTTGATGTCGGCACCACTGTCGGGCGGTATCCGTTATAACGGCCCGTCCGGGGTGCTGTTCTCCTTTGCTGGGCTGTCGAAGCAACAGCTCTCCGGGCCAATCGCGCTGGCCGCCGATTTCGGTGGGCGGGTCGATGCGCCGCAGTTGAACGGTCTGATCCGGGCAGACTCGCTCACCTATGACAATGAAACCTATGGCACGCGGCTGACCCAGATGAAGGTCGCGGGGCGGTTCACCAGCGACCGTCTGGAGATCACGCAACTGTCCGCGCGGGCGGGCGAGGGGACGGTACAGGCGCAGGGGTCGGTCGGATTCTCCTCGGCCGCAGGCTTCCCGATCGATTTCCGCGCGACGCTCAACAATGCGCGGCTGGCGCGCAGCGATGCGCTCGGCGCGACCGCGACCGGCACGATCGCGGTGACCAACAGCAAGGCGGCTGGCGGGCTGATCAAGGGCGATCTGCGCATTCCGGAGGCGCGCTACGAGATTATCCGCCAAGGCCAGGCCGAAGTGGCCGAGCTGACCGGGGTTCGCCGCAAGAGCGATCTGGTTAAGGCGGCGGCTGCCGGGCCGGTCGAGGCTCCGGTCGGGCTGTTCAAGCTCGATCTGCGGGTGCGCGCGGACAATCAACTGTTTGTCTCCGGCATGGGCCTTGAGTCCGAATGGGAGATGGACTTGCGCGTGCAGGGCACATCGGCTGCACCGCGGATCGTCGGGCGGTTGCAGATCGTGCGCGGGACCTATTCGTTCGCGGGCAAGCGCTTCGACGTGACCAAGGGCGATGTGCGCTTCGACGGCGGCGCGCTCGCCGATCCGCAGATCGCGCTGAGTGCGACCACCACGACCAACGACATCACCGTGGTGATCGATGTGACGGGTACGGGACAGAAGCCGCAGATCGCGTTCGCCTCCACCCCCGCGCTGCCGCAGGATGAGGTGCTCAGCCGCCTGCTGTTCGGCGATTCGGTGACGAACCTGTCGGCGATCCAGGCGATCCAGCTTGCCTCGGCGCTCAATTCGCTGCGCGGATCGGGCGGCGGGCTCAATCCGCTCGGCAAATTGCGCTCGGTCGCGGGGATAGACCGGCTTCGAATTCTGGGTGCGGACCAGGCGAGCGGGCGTGGCACCTCGCTCGCGGCGGGCAAGTACATCACCAACAACATCTATGTGGAGGTGATCACCGACTCGCGCGGCTTTACCGCGACCCAGTTGGAGGTGTCGCTCACCAAGGCGCTCAGCGTGCTATCGCAGGCCGGCTCGTTCGGCGGCTCCAACGTCACGGTACGCTACAAAAAGGATTTCTGATCGCAACCTATCGCTTCCCGTTTCAGCGAAAATCGAATATCGGGTATCCTCGAACGAGGGTGATGCCGGTATGACAATCGAACATTTCGACGTTGTGGTGGTGGGGGCCGGCCTGTCGGGAATCGGCGCTGGCTATCATCTGCAGACGATGAGCCCGGATCGATCCTATGTGATCTTGGAGGGGCGGGCCGATCTCGGCGGGACGTGGGATTTGTTCCGCTATCCCGGCATCCGTTCGGATTCGGACATGTATACGCTCGGCTATTCGTTCAAACCGTGGACCGAGGCGAAGGCGATCGCCGATGGCCCCGCGATCCTGAAATATGTCCGCGAGACGGCACGCGACTTCGGAATACAGGATCACATCCGCTTCAAGCATCATGTCAAAAGCGCCGCCTGGTCGACCGCCGATGCGCGCTGGACGGTCGCGGCCGAGGGGCCGGATGGTCCGGTCCACTATAGCTGCAATTTCCTCTTCATGTGCAGCGGCTATTATAATTATGCGCGCGGCCATACGCCGGAGTGGGCGGGGGTAGACAGCTTCGCCGGGCGGATCGTGCATCCGCAATTCTGGCCCGACGACCTCGATTATGCGGGCAAGAAGGTGGTGGTGATCGGCAGTGGCGCGACCGCCGTCACGCTGATCCCGGCGATGGCCGATACGGCAGCGCATGTGACGATGCTGCAGCGGTCCCCCACATACGTCGTGTCGCGTCCGGCGGAGGATGCGGCGGCGAACTGGTTGCGGTCAAAGCTCCCGTCGAAACTCGCCTATCGGCTGATCCGCTGGCGCAACGTGCTGTTCGGTATGTTTTTCTTCAACATGGCGCGCAAGCGGCCGGCCAAGGTGCGTGACCGCTTGATCGGGATGGTGCGCGACGAGTTGGGGCCGGACTACGATATCGCGCGGCATTTCACGCCGAAATACAATCCGTGGGACCAGCGCCTGTGTCTGGTGCCCGATTCCGATCTGTTCGACGCGTTGCGCAGTGGCAAGGCGTCGGTGGTGACCGACACGATTGACCATTTCACACCGGGCGGGATCGCGCTGGCCTCGGGCGAAGAGCTTGCGGCCGACGTGGTCGTGACGGCGACCGGGCTGGAGTTGCAACTGCTGAGCGACGTGACGTTCAGCCTGGACGGTGCCCCGGTCGATCTGTCCAAGACGTTCAACTATAAGGGCATGATGTTCTCGGACGTGCCCAACATGGCAACCTCGTTCGGCTATACCAATGCGTCGTGGACGCTGAAGGCGGATCTCACCTGCGCCTATGTCTGCCGCTTGCTCAACACGATGAAGGCGCGAGGCTTGCGGCAGGCGACGCCGCGCGTCGGCGATGCCGAGCTGACGCCGGCACCGTTCCTCGATTTCAGCTCGGGCTATGTTACGCGGGCGATGGAGAAATTCCCGAAGCAAGGCAGCAAATCGCCGTGGCGCGTGCATCAAAATTATGCGCGCGATCTGCTCGCGTTGCGCTATGGTTCGGTCGACGACGGGATGGAGTTTTCCAATCCCGTGCCGGTCGCCGTGCCGCGGGAAACGGTTTCGGTGTGACGTCGCCGCAACCAGTCGCGCGTTCGGGGGTTTACGGGCGATAGCGACATTCGCGCTTGCGGTGTTCGTTCGAACGAACTAATGGCGCGCATCATGCTGCAACATCGACTGCTCGAAATTGCGATCGCCGAATTCGCCGCCAAGGGCCTGGAAGGCGCAAGCACGCGTGGCATCGCGGCGGCGGCGGGCACGGCGATGTCGTCGATTACCTATCATTATGGTGGGAAGGAAGGGCTTTACCTGGCCGCGGCGGATTATATCGCGGCGCAAGTCTGCCAGGAAATGGCCCCCGTCATCGACGAGATCGATTTGTCCGGGGATATCGGCGCAATCGAGGCGCGGCGGCGCATCCACGACATTTTGCTCCAGATGATCGACACGATGGCCAGCGACAGGAGCGAGGCTTGGTCCTTGTTCATCATGCGGGAGCAGATGGCACCGACCGAGGCGTTCGACCGGATCTATGGCGGGCTGATGGGCAAGATGCTCGAAACGCTCTGCGAACTGGTGTGTATCACGACCGGGCTAAATGACCGCGATACCGCGCGGATTGCGGTTATCACGCTGACCGGCCAAGTGCTCGTCCTGCGCGCTTCGCGTGCCACGGTGCTGAAGCTGATGAAGCGCGACACGATGGATGCGGAGGCGGTTGCCACGCTCGCCAGCCACATTGCCGCCAATACCGATGCCATTCTCGACCGGCTGAGCATGGAACGCCAGGATCCCGCATGAGCGCCGACCCGAGCAAGCCGCCGCAAGACGACACCGACAAGCTCGACCACGCCCCCAACAAACCCCCGATGTTCAGCAAGCCCTTGTTCTGGATCGTGCTGGTGGTCGTGGTTGGGGCGATCGTGATCGGATCGGTCTTCTATTATCTCGACGCGCGGCAGTATGAGACAACCGACGATGCGTTCGTCGATGCGCATATCGTGCGGATTTCGCCGACCGTGGCGGGGACGCTGAAGCAGGTCGCGGATCTCGACAATCGCCATGTCGAGGCGGGCCAATTGCTCGCGGTGATCAGCGCGTCGGGGCCGGAAGCGCGGCTGTCCGAAGCGGCCGCCGATGTGAAGCAGGCCGAGGCGCAGTTCGAACAAACGCGCGCGCAAGTCGCGGCAGCGCAGGCTACGCGCGATCAGGCGGCGGCGCAGGCGCGTGCCCCGCTCGCGAGTGCGGCAAAGGCGCAGCAGGACTTGGCCCGCTACGAGGCGCTGCGCCGGATCGATCCGGCGGCGGTTGCCGAGCAACAGCTCGATGCGGCACGCGCCGCCGCACGCTCGACGGCGGCCGAGGCGGCGGCTGCACGTCAGCAGATCGACAGCGCCGCCGCCAATATCGCGGTCGCACGACGGCAGGTCGCGGCCGCGCGCGCGGTGATCGAGGCGCGGCAGGCCGCCGTGCGTCAAGCCAATGTGACGCTCGGCGATAACCGGCTGACCGCGCCGGTGTCCGGCCAGGTCGTCAACCGCCAAGTCAATGTCGGCTCCTATGTCGCGCCGGGCACGCAGCTAATGGCGATCGTGCCCGATCACATCTGGGTCACCGCCAATTTTAAGGAAACCCAGCTGCAGCAGATGAAGATCGGCCAGCCGGTGACGATCAAGGTCGATGCGTATCCGGATGTGGAATTCACCGGTCATGTCGATTCTGTGCAGCGCGGGGCAGGGCAGGCGTTTGCGCTGCTGCCGCCGCAGAACGCCACGGGCAATTATGTGAAGGTCGTGCAGCGCGTGCCGGTGCGGATCGAGTTCGACGTGAAGCCGGGCGGACCCGATCCGCGCAAATATCCGCTGGGGCCCGGCATGTCGGTCGTGCCGACGGTGAAGGTCCGCTAAGATGGCGACGGCCGCCGCGCAGGACGGCTGGGATCCCTCAAGGTCAGCGGCGGGCAGGTATAGCCCGTGGCTGATCGTGGCGATCATCTCGATCCCGACCTTCATGGAAGTGCTCGATACGTCGATCGCCAACGTCGCGCTCGATCATATCGCGGGTGGCCTGTCGATTTCGAACGATCAGGCGACCTGGGTGCTGACCAGCTATCTCGTCGCCAATGCGATCATCATTCCGATCAGTGGCTGGCTGTCCGATGTGATCGGGCGGAAACGCTATTTCATGATCTCGATCGCGCTGTTCACGCTGTCGTCGCTGATGTGCGGGCTTGCGCCCAATCTGACAACGCTGGTGATCGCGCGGGTGTTGCAGGGGATCGGCGGCGGTGGCCTCGCGCCGGTCGAGCAATCGATCCTGGCCGATACCTTCCCGCCACGGTTGCGCGGGATGGCCTTTGCGGCCTTTGCGATCGTGGTGGTGGTGGGGCCGGTGCTTGGGCCGACGCTCGGCGGGTACATCACCGAAAATTCGAGCTGGCACTGGGTGTTCCTGATCAACGTGCCGATCGGGATCGCGTCGCTGTTCCTGGTCAATCTGTTCGTCGATGAACCCAAAGCGATCAAGGACGATCATGCCAAGCTGCTCAAGCGCGGCATTCGGGTCGATTACATTGGGATCATCCTGATCATTCTGGGGCTCGGCTTCTTCGAATATACGCTCGACCGGGGCCTGCGCGAGGATTGGTTCGCCAGCAGCTTCATCGTGACGACCGCGACGATCTCGGCGGTCTCGCTGGTCGCTTTGGTGCTGTGGGAGCTGAATAACGATGACCCGGTGATCGATCTGAAGCTCCTCAAAAGCCGCAATCTGTCGCTGACGCTGCTGATGATGGGGGTGACGGGCATGATCCTGTTCGGCACCACACAGCTCATCCCGCAGATGCTCCAGCAGGTGCTCGGCTACACCTCTTTCCAGGCAGGGCTGGCATTGACGTTGGGCGGGCTGGCGACGCTGGCGGCGGTGCCGTTTGCGGGGCGCTTGTCGGGCAAAGTCGATGTGCGGTTGCTGCTGTTTCCGGCCTTGCTCGTACAGGCGTTCGCGCTGTGGAACATGACGCATCTGAACGCCGACATAACCTTTCACGATGCGGCGATCGCGCGGCTGTTTCAGGCAATGGCGCTGCCGTTCCTGTTCGTACCGATCAACGCGGTCGCCTATGTCGGGCTGCCACAGAACAAGACCGCGCAGGCGTCGAGCTTGCTCAACATCGCGCGTAATCTGGGCGGGTCGATCGGGATTTCGATCTCGCAGACCCTGTTGGCGAATGGTTTGCAGCGGCATCAGTCCAATCTGGTCAATCCGCTGAGCCCGCTGAACCCGAATTACAACGAGTGGATGCAAAAGGCGCAGGGTGCGTTCGGCGATGCGACGACCCCACTCGCCGTGCTGTATCAGACGGTGCAGCGGCAGGCGGCGATGCTGGCGTTTCTCGACGTGTTCCAATCGTTGATGATCGTGGTGCTGTGCGTGGCACCGCTGGTATTCCTGATGCGCCCCGGCAAGGCCGGTGGCGGTGGTGGAGGCATGGGACATTGACCCGCTCATCTGTGGCAGCCGTTCTTGCGGGGGCGGCGTTGTTGGCTGGCTGCACCGTCGGGCCCAATTATCAGGCACCGACGCTGGCGGTGCCGCCGACCTTTGCCGAGCCGCAGCCGAGCGTTACCGGCGCGACGGTCGATCCGGCGCGGTGGTGGACCGCGTTCGGGGATGCGACGCTCACGTCGCTGGTCGAGCGTGCGTTGAAGGACAGCCCCGACGTGGCACTCGCCGCATCGCGCGTGCGGCAAGCGCGGTTACAGGAGATCGCGGCTTATGCGGTTGGGCGGCCAACGGTCGATGCGGTCGGCAATGTGAGCCATGTCGAATTCAGCAAGAACGCCGGTTTCTCCTCGCTCGCCAGCCTGTTTTCGGGCGGTAGCGGGGGCGGGAGTTCGTCGGGTGGCGGGATTGCGCTGCCGGGAAGCGGGATCACCACCTTCGCCGCCGGGTTCGACGCGAGTTGGGAGATCGATCTGTTCGGTGGCGGGCGGCGCGGGGTCGAGGGCGCGGTCGCGCGGACCGATGCGGCGATCTGGTCGCAGCGCGACGCCGCCGTCACGCTGAGTGCCGAAGTCGCACAAGCCTATTTCGCGTTGCGGCAGGATCAGACCCAGATCGGGGTGGTCGAGGAAGAACTGGCGCGGCAGCGGCGTGCGCTGGAGATTGCCGGGAATGTCGCCAAAGTGGGGTTGACGCCGCAGATCGACGTCACGCGGCAACGGCAGTCGATCACCAGCATGGAGGCGCGGATCGAGCCCCTGCGCGCCGATACGCGCGTGCGGATCCATGCGCTGGGCATCCTGCTTGGCGCCGAGCCCGAAAGCCTGAGTGCGGAATTGACTGCACCGCCCGCAGCACCTGTGGCAATTCCGCTGGTTCCGGCTGGTCTGCCGTCCGATCTGCTGCGCCGTCGCCCCGACATCCGCGCAGCCGAGCGGCAATTGGCGGCATCCACTGCCGACATCGGCGTTGCGGTCGCCGATCTCTATCCGAAGTTCAAGCTGACGGGCATGGCCGAGTTCCTGTCGACCTCGCTCGCCTCGTTGCTGTCGCGCGACAGTATCCAGGCGAGCGGCGCTGGCGGCGTGAGCTTCCCGCTGCTCGATTGGGGGCGGCGCAAGGCGACCGTCAACATCCGCAAGGAAGACCGCGAGCAAGCCTATCTGCGCTACAAGGCGACCGTGCTCGGCGCACTCCGCGATGTCGAGGACCCGCTCGCCCGGATCGATGCGGAGCGGCGGCGCAATGCTGCCCTGAAGCGCGCTGTAGCCGATGCCGAAAGCACGACGCGGGCGGTGGATGCGCAATATCGTACCGGCTTTGTTGCGCAAAACGCACTGATCGATGCGCAAATTGCGGTGTTGAATGCGCGCGAGCAGCTCGTTGCCAGTGATGCGCAATTGCGGCTCGACACGGTCGCCTTGTTCAAGGCGATCGGCGGTGGGTGGAACGAACCGAAGGCGGGGTGACTGGCACGCGCGCGCGTTGGCGGATAGGGTCTCGGCATGAATAGCAATGACTTGCGCGCCGGCGCGCTGATCCATCTCGACGCGCTGATCGGTTTCGACACGACCTCGCGCGATTCAAACCTCGCGCTGATTGGCTATGTCGAGGCGTTTCTGGCCGGGCATGGCGTGGCCAGCCGTCGCGTCGCCAATCCCGAGGGGACCAAGGCTAATCTCTATGCGACGGTCGGGCCATCGGTACCGGGCGGCGTGGTCTTGTCTGGGCATACCGATGTCGTGCCGGTCGACGGGCAGGCGTGGAGCAGCGATCCGTTCACGCTGACCCGGCGCGGTGAGCGGCTCTATGGCCGGGGCACGTGCGACATGAAAGGCTTTCTCGCGCTCGCGCTGGCGGCGGTACCGGCCTGTGCCGAGGGACGGCGGGCGCGGCCGCTGCATCTGGCTTTCTCCTATGACGAGGAGGTCGGCTGTCTCGGTGCCCCGTCGATGATCCGCGAACTGGTGACCGAACTGCCGAGCCCGCTTGCCGTTATTGTCGGCGAACCCACCAATATGGAGGTCGTCAGCGGGCATAAGGGGATATCGACCTGGCGCGTAACAGTGACCGGGCATGAAGCGCATTCGAGCCTCACCCATCTGGGCGTGTCGGCCAATATGGTGGCGGTCGGACTGATGGCGCGGTTGCGCGATCTGGCAGATGCGCTGACGCAGCATGGCGATGCCGCGTCGCTGTATCATCCGCCGCACGCGACGGTTACGATCGGGCTGATCCAGGGCGGCACTGCGGTCAACATTCTCGCGCGCGAGTGCAGTTTCGTGTTCGACTTGCGGACGCCGCCGGGACAGGACCCGGATGCGATCATCGCGCCGTTTCTCGCTGCCTGTGCGGCCGAGGATGCTGCGCTGAAGCTACAGTTCCCCGATGCCGGGGTCCAGGTCCAGCGCCGCTCCGCGACGCCGTCTTTCGCGCCCGAGATCGATGGAGCGGCCGAGCTTCTGGCGCGTCGGCTGGCCGGTGACAATGGTCCCGCCCGCGCCGCCGCTTACGCGGCGGAAGCCGGGCAGTTTCAGGGGGCGGGCTTCTCGACGATCATCTGCGGGCCGGGCTCGATCGAGCAGGCACATCAAGCCGATGAGTATATGGAACTTGCGCAATTCGAGCGGGGTGCGGGGTTCATGGTGCGGCTTTTGGATGCGTTAGCGTAACGTCGGCGGCGAAAAACGCGCCGAAATCCCAATTCGAATTTTTTATTCTAACGCTGTTTGCGTTTGGCTGAGACTGGAAATCAGCCGAGTCCCGAATCGGGACATGTGGTCCGTGCGTGGAGTCAATACGCAATTCGGATTGAAAGAAGAAACTGTCGAAAGAGTTCGGCCCGATACGGTGATAACTCGCTCAAAAATCGACCGAATTAGCCACGCATCGGGCCGAGGCACTGATTTACCAGGGGCGAGTCTGCTCGCCGTAAACCAGATCGAGAATGAAGCTGAACATTACGTTTCTCCCTTGCGCACTCAGGCGAGTGCTTAAGATTCTTAATGGAATCTTAAGGACAAAGCAACTGGAGATCGGCCGTCGGCGCATGGCGCACCACACCCATTTAACGGTTCGTTGAAGGCTTTGGCGTAGCGCGATTGCTATGGGAAACGCCCGTCATCCACTCTCGGTACAACGCCGACCGGCGAAAGCAGCGCTAGCGCGCGCTGGTGAGGGCTTGGACGGCACCCAAATCGCAGGTCCAATCGGTCGCCGCAGCATCGGAAATGGCGCGCCCTCGGCAGCGAGCCTGCCGATATCTTCAGAATGGGTTGATCCCGAACTGGCGTGGGACTTCATCGCAATCGTCGAGATCGCCAACTTCGCCGCCTTGCGCCGGTATCTCGGTCGCACACGCGCCGACGCGCTGGTGCTCGATCTCGAACGGCGGATCGGTTCCGCTTTACCAAGCGCTGCCACGATGGTGATCGGGCGCGCCACGATCGAGCTCTCGTTTGACGGTGCGTCGTTCGCAGATCTCGATGCCGCGAATGCGGCATGGCGGGCGGCAGTGTCCGCGCCGTTCGACCTCGACAATGAGCTTCACGCGATCGAGATCGTCGTTGGCGCAGCGGGTGCTCCGATCGGCATGACCGAAGACGTGCGATTGGTTGAGGAAGCGGAAGGGGCATTGGACGAGGCGCGGCAGGAGCAGCGCAGCGTGTTGCGCGACCTGTCGGTCGGCACGCCGGCGTTCGACCGGCTTACGCTGACGCGCGAACTGCCGTTGGCGATCGTCAATGGCGAGATGTTCCTGCAATATCAGCCCAAGCTGCACGTACGCGATCAAAAGGTCGCGAGCGCGGAGGCGCTGGTGCGCTGGCAACATCCGACGCGAGGCTTGATCCTGCCGAGCGATTTCATCACCGTCGCCGAGGAAGCGCGGCAAATTTCGGCGCTGACGCTTTGGACGCTCGACGAAGTGATCCGCGATCAGCGGACGATCGCCGCAGACGGGCATGATCTCACGATCTTCGTGAACATTTCCGGGCAGTTGCTGGGCGACCGGGCGTTCGTCGAGGCAGCCTGCGAAAAGGTGCGCAACGGCGGTGCGAAGATCGGCTTCGAAATCACCGAAACGGCCGTAATTCGCGATCCGGATTGCGCGATCGCGAATTTGAAGGTTTTCGCGGACGAGGGCATTACCATCGCGATCGACGATTATGGTGCGGGCCTGTCGTCGCTTGCCTATCTCAAGCAATTGCCGGCGCGCGAGCTAAAGATCGACAAGATGTTCGTGTTGCACCTGACCAGCAGCAACCGTGACCCGCTGATTGTCCGTTCCACGATCGATCTGGCCCATGCGCTCGATATGGAAGTCACCGCTGAAGGTGTCGAAACGCAAGCGGCCATGGCGCTGTTGTCGGTGATGGGATGCGACATGATCCAGGGGTATCTGATCAGTCGTCCGGTCTCGATCGACGCCTTTCGGCGGTATCTGCGCGACGATGTGGCACGCCCGCTGGAGGAAGCCCGTCAATCGATGTTCAAGCGTCCGGCGACGTTTTGGAAGAGCGCCTGAGCCGATACCGCTGCCCGTTTAGCGTGGCATTAACATCTTTGTGCGCATGGTGGGAGGGATGAGGCCATTTTTCCTCCGCGCGGTGGCGACCCTTCTGCTTGCTTGCTGCGGGCAAGGAATCATTTCAACTCCCGCAGCCGCGCAAGCGCCTTCGGCAGCAGGCGCGCGGTTCGATGCGCTGGTTGCCGATGCTCGCGCGTCGATGCTGGTCAATCCAAGCCAAGCGATTGGCCAAGCGAGCGCGGCCGAGCAGGCTGCCTCAAACTTGACCGGCCGCCGCAAAGCGGTCGCCATCGCCACGGCGAAATGGCTGCAAGGCGAGGCCTATGTGCGGCTCAATAACACAGCCGCAGCCGCGCCATTGATCGATGCGGCGATTGGGCTCGTCTCAAAGGGGGGGCCGCCGAGCAAGTTAAACGGCGACCTCCTCCTTTCACGCGGCGGTTTGATGACGGCAAATGCTGATGTTGCCGGTGCGCTTGAAGCATATCAGCAGGCGCACGATGTCTTTCGCGATATCGGCGAGACCCGCAGCCGCGCGATTGCAATAGTGCTGATCGGAGGACTGTATCTAGACGCGGGAGATTATCGTAATGCGTTGAAATACCTACAGCAATCGCTCGACATCTATCAGGGTGATCCGCAAATCCTGTTCTCGATCTATTCCAATCGTGGTATTTCCTATCTGGGCTTGAACCAGATGTCGGCAGCACTGGCTGAGTTCCGCACGGCGCTCAAAATCGCGCGTACTTTGAAGAGCCCAGTCATGGAAGAACGCACGCTACGCAACATCGCTCGTGCACAACTCGTCGCCGGCCAGATCGACGCCGCTGACCGCACCATCGCGCTCGGGTTTCAGGCGTCGCGTGGCGGGGACGCCACCGCATCGCGCGGTCACTTCCTCGTCCTCTCGGCCTGGTCGGCGCGGTTGCATGGGCGGCTGGGGGAGGCGGAGCGCCTGATCCG
>JAIXZV010000280.1 GCA_027489365.1 Sphingomonadales bacterium | reverse complement strand
GATGGTGTCGCCCGGCTTGGTCAGCGCGAGCATCACCGCGCCGTTGGCCTGCGCGCCCGAATGCGGCTGGACGTTGGCATAGGCGCAGCCGAACAATTCCTTCGCGCGGTCGATCGCGAGCTGTTCGACCACGTCCGACGGGTGGCAGCCCTGATAGTAACGCTTGCCGGGATAGCCCTCGGCATATTTGTTGGTGAAGACCGAGCCCTGCGCCTCGAGCACCGCTTTCGACACGATATTTTCCGACGCGATCAGCTCGATCTGTGTCTGCTCGCGCGTCAGTTCCTGTTCGACGCCACCGAACACCGCCGGATCGGCCTCAGCCAGGCCGCGCGTGAAGAAGCCGTCGGGCTGCAGATCGTGCAGCGTGGTCGGATTGGTGCTCATGCCGGTTCCTTCGCAAGCGGGAGAGGGGAGGCGCCGAGCTTTTCGACGCGGGATTGGTGACGGCCGCCGGCAAAGGCGGTGGTCAGGAAAGCGGTGATGCAGGCCTTGGCCATGTCTTCGCCGGTCAGCCGAGCGCCGAGCGCCACGACGTTGGCATCGTTATGTTCGCGCGCCAGCGCAGCCGAGAGCGGTTCCGACACCAAGGCACAGCGCACCGACGGGTGGCGATTGACCGCGATCGAAATGCCGATGCCTGATCCGCACAAAGCGATTCCGCGCTCGGCTTCGCCGCTTGCGACTGCTTCGGCGAGCTTGAACCCGAAATCGGGATAATCGACGCGCGCGTCGCTGTCGGGGCCGAGATCGCGCACGTCATGGCCCTGCTCGGTCAGCCAGGCGGCGAGAATCGTCTTCAGCGCGAAGGCGGCATGATCGGAGGCGATGGCGATGCGCAAGGTCGGCGCGGTCCCAAATCGGTTGAGCGGATGCGCAGCCTTTAGCCAAGCCCCGCCGCGAATGCCACACCCAAGCCTACACTAATAGGTGACGTGTCATTCTGTTGCCAGCGCGCAACCGGCGATTGCCGTGTCATGCGTGGCGACGTAAGACTTTGGCCGTGACGCTTTCCCCCCTCGACGCCGCAGCAGCACCGGATTCGTCGCGCGCGCGCCTGGTCGAGGCGCTGGTGCGGACCGGTGAGGAGGATCGCGCGGCGTTTCGCGATCTCTATACGCTGACCTCGGCGAAGCTTTTTGGCATTTGCTACCGTATCTGCGGCGAAAGGCAGGCAGCGGAAGACGTGTTGCACGACGTGTATCTGACGATCTGGAAACGGGCGGGGGCCTATGAACCGGCGCGCGCCAGCCCGATCACCTGGCTCGCCACGATCGCGCGCAATCGCGCGATCGATTGGCAGCGTGCGCAGAAGGTGCGGCGCGCCAGCCCGATCGAGGACGCGCCCGAGATTCTCGACACGGCACCACTCGCCAGCGAGACGATGCTCGATGATGAGGCGTCGCATATCTTGCATGGCTGCCTCGACACGCTCGACGAGCGCCAGCGCAGCGCGATCCGTACCGCCTTTTTCGACGGCGTGACCTATGCCGATCTGGCCGAACGCCAGGCGGTGCCGCTCGGCACGATGAAGAGCTGGGTGCGGCGTGGCCTCGCCAAATTGAAGGAGTGCCTGGACGCGTGAGCGACTTGCCGCCCCTCGATCCGCCCGAAGGTTCGGATGCGCCCGACATGGCGGCGGCCGAGCTTGCGCTTGGTCTGCTCGACGGGGAGGAGCGCGCAGCCGCGATCCGGCGGGTGCTCGCCGAGCCGGGCTTTGCGCGCTCGGTCGAGCGCTGGCGCGACCATCTGGCGCAATTGTTCGATCTGTGGCCGCCGGTCGCGGCACCCGATGTGTTCGACCGGATCGAACGCTCGCTCGATGGTGCCGTCGATGCACCGGTGGCGGCGCTGACGCCGGTGCCACGGCGTGGCGGCATTCTGTGGCCTGCGGTTGCGGGCCTGTCGAGCGTGGCCGCCGCCGTGCTGCTGGTGGTGCTCGTCGCACGTCCGCTGCCCGTTCCGCCTGCTCCGCAGCCCCGCCCGAGCGCGACGGTCGCCGCCGCGCCGACGTTGGTTGCCGCGATCGACCCGGAAGCGGCGGGCGTGGCGAGCGTCACTGCGATCTATGATGCGCAGGCCGGTGCGATCCGCGTGACCGAGGCGAAGCTGGTCGCCGCCGACCGCAGCGCCGAATTGTGGGTGATCCCGGCCGGTGGCACGCCGCATTCGCTTGGCGTGTTGCGCGCGCGCGGTGGCACCGCGCTCACGCTGACGCCGGAAAATCGCAGCCGGATCGCGGCGGGCGCGGTGCTCGCGGTGACGGTCGAGCCGATCGGCGGATCGCCGAGCGGGCGGCCGACCGGGCCGGTCGTCGCCAAGGGTGCGCTCGCGCCGGTGTAATTTGTCGCAGGCGGCGGTGCATCCGTCGCGCGACCTGCCGCGTACCTGCGGCGCGTCCGGTTCGGACGTATCAGCAGGAGATTAAACGTGATGACTCGCACTTTCCGTGCTTCGCTTCTCGCCGCCGCGATCCTCGTCAGCGGTGCCTCGCTCGCCCAGGCCAAGACCAGCAATCCGATGGTTGGTGGTGCCGCGATGTATCCGACCAAGAATATCGTCGAGAATGCCGTCAATTCGAAGGATCACACCACGCTGGTCGCCGCAGTCAAGGCAGCCGGCCTGGTCGAGACGCTGTCGGGCCCGGGGCCGTTCACCGTGTTCGCCCCGACCAATCCCGCCTTCGCCAAGCTGCCGGCCGGCACGGTCGAGACGTTGGTCAAGCCCGAGAATAAGGCCACGCTGACCACGATCCTGACCTATCACGTTGTGCCCGGTCGCATTTCCGCCGCGCAGATCGCGGCATCGGCCAAGGCGCATGGCGGCGTCGCCAGCTACACCACCGTCCAGGGCGGCACGCTGACCTTCAAGAAGGGCATGAAGGGCTGGACGATCACCGATGCCAAGGGCAACACCGGCAAGATCACGATCGCCGACGTGCGCCAGTCGAACGGCGTGATTCACGTCATCGACACGGTGATGCTGCCGTAATTTTTTGTGGCCGTCGCATCCTTTGGGTGCGCGGTCGCGTATAAAGAAGTGTCCCTGTCCCAAGCAGGGGCCTGTACCCATTCGCCGGATCCCCTCCTTTGCGGCGAATGGTGGCGTAAACGGACCTGTCGGCGCCCCCCTTGCCGGCAGGTCCTTTTCTTTTTGTAGCGATCCCGTCATGGAAGCGTCACCGGATCGTCGTAGCGCGTCGGCATGGGCCCGCGCTCGATCGAGCCATCCGGCAGGAGAGACTAGTCATGGCCAACGCCATCCGATCGCTCAAGAACCGTATCACGCCGGACGGCCGCGCCGCCGCGCGTAATAACGCCGTCCGCTCGGCAGTGCATCAGCATAAGCATCTGTCGAAGCAGGGCATCCTTGAGCGCGCCTTCACCTTCGCGTTCCGTGGCCTAGTCTATGCGCAGATCTGGGAGGACCCGGCGGTCGATATGGAGGCGCTGGCGATCACGCCCGACAGCCATGTCGTCACGATCGCCTCGGGCGGGTGCAACATGATGTCGTATCTGACCGCCAACCCGCGTGCGATCACCGCGGTCGACCTCAACACCGCGCATATCGCGCTCAACAAACTGAAGCTGGTCGCGGCGCGGCATCTGCCTGATTATGCGGCGTTCCACCGCTTCTTCGCGCAGGCCAACAGCCGCCAGAACGTGATCGCCTATCGCACCTATATCCGCCCGCATCTCGATGAAGCGACGCTCGCCTATTGGGAAGGCCGCGACATGATCGGGCGGCGGCGGATCGGCGGCTTTGCCCGCAACGTCTACAAGCGCGGGCTGTTGGGGAATTTCATCGGGGTCGCGCATTTGCTCGCGCGGCTGAACGGGGTGAACCCGAAGGTGTTGCTGAGCGCGCAATCGGTGGAGGAACAGCGCGCGATTTTCGACCGCGACTTCGCGCCGTTCTTCGACAAGGGCTTCATCAAATGGATCACCGATCAGCCCGCCTCGCTGTTCGGCCTCGGCATCCCACCGGCGCAATATGAAGCGCTGGCGGGGGATGAGAAGATGGCGGTGGTGCTGCGCGAGCGGCTCGAAAAGCTCGCCTGCGATTTCGACATCAAGGACAATTATTTCGCGTGGCAGGCGTTCGGGCGCGGCTATGGCGAGGGTCCGTCGGCGCCGCTGCCGCCTTATCTGCAGCGCGACCATTATGCCGAGATCGTCGCGCGCGCCGAGCGGATCGAGGTGCGCCATACCAATTTCACCGACTATCTGCGCAGCTGCGGCGACGCGACGCGCGACCGCTACATCCTGCTCGATGCGCAGGACTGGATGACCGACGCCCAACTGACCGATCTGTGGAGCGAGATCACGCGCACCGCGAAGCCCGGTGCACGCGTGCTGTTCCGCACCGCGGGCGCGCCGACGATCCTGCCCGGTCGTGTGCCCGATGCGATCCTCGGCCAATGGGAATATCGCGCGGAAGACTCGCTTGATTACACGCGGCGCGATCGGTCGTCGATCTATGGCGGCGTCCATCTCTACGTTCTGAGGTGAGCGACGCGGTTATGGAATCGGGCCACGCGGGGCATATGGATGCGATCTATCGGACGCAGCGCCATTTCTACGATCTTACCCGCAAATATTATCTGCTCGGCCGTGATGCGCTGATCGCCGGGATCGCGCCGCCCGCCGGGGGGACGGTGCTCGAGATTGGCTGCGGCACGGGGCGTAATCTGATCGCGGCAGCGCGGGCGTGGCCCGATGCGCGCTTTTTCGGGATCGATATCTCGCAAGCGATGCTGGAAACCGCGCAGGCGAAGGTCGCCAAGGCCGGACTATCCAACCGGATCGTGCTCGCGCAGGGCGATGCCACAGCGTTCGATGCGCAGGCGTTGTTCGGTGTGGCGGCGTTCGATCGGGTCTTCCAGAGCTACACGCTGTCGATGATCCCCGACTGGCGCGGCGCGATTCGTGAGGCGGCGGGCAAGCTCGCAGATGGCGGGCGGCTCGACGTGGTCGATTTCGGGCAGCAGGAGCGCCTGCCCCGCGCGTTTCGCGCCGGGCTGTTCGCCTGGCTCGCCAAGTTCGACGTGGCCCCGCGCGCGACCCTGCAGCCTGCGTTGATCGAGGCGGCGAGCGAAGTCGGCGGGACGGCGCGCTTCGTCCCGCTGTATCGTGGCTATGCCTGGTCGGGCCGGATTTCGCGGGGCGCGAAGGCGTGAACCCGCCGGTGGTGCCGCGCTGGCTCGGTCTGGCCGGACTGTTGCCGCAGCTCGCGGCGGTGGCGGTGGTGTTCAGCGGCGATGGGCCGCTGCACTTCTCGGCGCTATCGCTGGGCTATGCCTATGCCGCGCTGATCCTGAGCTTTCTCGGCGGGCTGTGGTGGGGGATCGCGGCGAGCCAGCCCAATCCGCCGGAGTGGCTGTGGGTGGCTGCCATCGCGCCATCGCTTATCGCGCTTGGCAGTGCGGTGCCGTGGGCGACGGGGCAGCCGTGGCCTGGGCCATCGCTGCTGATCCTTGGTGTGGCGCTGATCGGGGCGCTGGCGGTCGATGTTGTTTTGGCGCGACGCGGCTTGGTGCCGCCGTGGTGGATGAGCCTGCGCGTGCCGCTGTCGCTCGGGCTTGGCCTGCTCACGCTGGCGCTGGGTTTCGCCTGAGCGCCGATCAGCGGCCGAAGATAAGCCAGAGGACCAGGATCACCGGCAAGGGCACGCCGAGCATCCACAAAATACAACCCTTACCCATCGCCGCGTCTCCTTGCTTGTGCGAGGGGTAACGGACCGAACACCGCACGGTTCCGGGGATTTGGCGGAGCCAATCCGACCTGATATGCTGGCTGCATGAACAAACCGGTCCGCCTCTTCGCCGAGTCCGTACCCGACACCGCCTTCACGGTGCGCGATTATGCGCGGCTGATGGAGTTCGATGATTTTCAGGAAATGCGCGTCGAGCTGGTCCGGGGGGAATTGCGCAAGATGATGATGCCGGCCGGCTTTTCGCACGGAGAGATGAACGCGACGCTGGTCTATGAGTTGCGCGTCGCCTTTGCCGGGACCGATCGTCGCTTCGCGACCGATCTGGCGATCGAGATCGATCCGTTCACCGTGCGTGGGGGCGACATCGCCGTGGTCCTGCCCGATACCCCGCGCACCGGTCCGGCTCCCGCCCGTTACGTCGTAATGGTCGCAGAGATCGCGCTGACGACGCTGGCCAAGGATATTGGCGAGAAGCTCGTTGACTACGCCCGTGCCGGTATCCCCGATTATTGGATTGCCGATCTTGAGGCTGGCGTGATGCATGTCATGCGCCTGCCCGAGGGCGATCGTTACCGCGAACGCAGCGTCGTCCCCTTCGGCAAGCCAATTGCAGTGCCGGGCACGGACCGGACAATTACGATTGGCTAGGCGGCCTTGCGCAGTTCCAGGCGGCTCCAGATTTCGACCAAAGCGCTGGTCAGATCGCGCATCATCGCTTCGTCATGCGCCGGACCGGGGGTAAAGCGCAGGCG
Organism: Sphingomonadales bacterium; assembly: GCA_027489365.1. Taxonomy (GTDB): domain Bacteria; phylum Pseudomonadota; class Alphaproteobacteria; order Sphingomonadales; family Sphingomonadaceae; genus Sphingomonas. The sequence goes on along the minus strand of JAIXZV010000280.1, from coordinate 10,639 downwards.
TTCGGTGCCGCGCGGCACGGTCGGGTAATTGATCGGCTGCACGTACACGCCATATTCGGCGAGCAGCACGTCGCTGATCTTCTTGGCCTTGACCGGATCGCCGACCATCAGCGGGACGATGTGCGTGGTCGAGTCCATCACCGGCAGGCCGGCCTCGGCGAACAGCGCCTTCAACGTCGCGGCGGCGGCATGTTGGCCGTCGCGCTCGGCGCACGAGGCTTTCAAATGCCGCACGCTGGCGAGCGCGCCTGCTACCAGCACCGGCGACAGCGACGTCGTAAAGATGAAGCCCGGCGCATAGGAACGGATCACGTCGACGATCGTCTGGTCGGCGGTAATGTAGCCGCCCATCACGCCGAACGCCTTGCCGAGCGTGCCTTCGATCACGGTGATGCGGTCCATCAGCCCTTCGCGCTCGGCGATCCCGCCGCCGCGCGGGCCGTAGAGGCCGACCGCGTGGACTTCGTCGATATAGCTCATCGCGCCGTGCTTCTCGCACACGTCGAGGATGTCGGCGATGGGGGCGATGTCGCCGTCCATCGAATAGACGCTCTCGAACGCGATCAGCTTGGGCACGGTCGGATCGACCGAAGCCAGCAATTCCTCGAGATGCGCGACGTCATTATGGCGGAAGATGTGCCGTTAGCAGCCCGAATTGCGGATGCCCGCGATCATCGAAGCGTGATTCAGTTCGTCGGAAAAGATGATGCAGCCGGGCAGAATCTTGGCGAGCGTGGCGAGTGTCGCCTCGTTCGAGACATAGCCGCTTGTGAACAGCAACGCCGCTTCCTTGCCATGCAGATCGGCGAGTTCGGCCTCAAGGTCGACATGATAATGCGTGTTGCCGCCGATGTTGCGCGTGCCGCCCGAGCCCGCGCCGACGTCGTGCAGCGCTTCCTCCATCGCTGCGATAACATCGGGATGCTGGCCCATCGCGAGATAATCGTTCGAGCACCACACCGTGATCGGCTTCGGCCCGTTATGCCCGGCGAAACAGCGCGCGTTGGGGAACGCACCCTTGTTGCGGAGGATGTCGATGAACACGCGGTAGCGGCCCTCGACATGCAAGCGATCGATCGCTTGCGCAAAGATCCGCGAATAATCGACTCCGCGGGTGCCGGGTGAGTCTGCGTGCATCGGTGCGCTTTAGCGGTGTCGGGACCTGAGTTCCAGCGCGTTTACGCGATTAGCGTGATCGAGAGGGTGGTCATAATGTCTCACCCTGCGTCAGGCCGAAGCGTGCCAGCGCCGGGGCCAGCGCATCGGTGCTGGCATCGCGCGCCGTGAAAACCGCGCGTCCGTCGCCCGCAGTCTCCGGCCAGTCCTGTCCGGCGGTGAGGAACGCGATGCGGCGCGCGATCCCGGCGCTGCCATCGACGAAGGTCACCGGATGCGGTGCTGCGGCGGCGAGTTCGTCGGCGACCAGCGGGAAATGCGTGCAGGCGTTGACGATCGTATCGATCCGCGCACCGTCTGGTTGGCCGAACAAGCCATCCAGGATCGCGGCATAACGCGCCGGATCGGTCGCGCGCCCATGCAGTTTCGCCTCAGCCAGTTCGACCAGTTCGGCCGATCCGTGGCGCAACACGATGCAATCGCCGGCGAAGCGGCTTGCGAGATCATCGACATAGGGTTGGCGCACCGTTGCCGGTGTGCCGAGCACGCCGATGACGCGCGTCTTGCTCAGCAGTGCGGCGGGCTTGATCGCCGGGACCGTGCCGACCACGGGCAGATCGAGCGCGCTGCGCACCGCCGCCAACGCGATGGTCGAGGCGGTGTTGCACGCGATCACGATCAGGCGCGGGCGGTAGCGCTCCGCCAGCCGTCCGAGCAAGGCTGGCACGCGTGCGGCGATCTCGGCCTCGCTCTTCGTGCCATAAGGGAAGCCCGCTGAATCGGCGACATAGACGACCGGCATCTGCGGCAGCAGCGCGCGCGCGGCGGCGAGCACCGACAGCCCGCCGACCCCGGAATCGAAGAACAGAACCGGCCGCGCATCCATGCCAGCGCCATAGCGCGGCGGCGGCGTTTGACAAACACGGGTGGCAAAGACGGGGGCGGGGCTTGATCAAGGATGTGGCGGGGTAGCGCCGCGCCATGCTAGGTTCGCCCGCTCCAGGGGGACTGCATCACCGTGCCGACCGAATATCTTTGGCAAAATCCGGCGGCTGCGCTGGTGCTGGGCTATCTGCTCGGGTCGATCCCGTTCGGCATCTTGCTGACGCGCGCGGCGGGTGCGGGCGATTTGCGGCAGATCGGATCGGGCAATATCGGCGCGACCAACGTGCTGCGCACCGGGCGCAAGGGGCTGGCGGCGGCGACGCTGATTCTCGATGCGCTGAAGGGGTTCGCGGCGGTGTGGGTCGCCGAACGCTATCTCGGCGGTATGGGGATGGTGGCGGGCGTGGCGGCGTTCCTCGGCCATCTCTATCCGGTCTGGCTGCGCTTTCGCGGCGGCAAGGGCGTGGCGACGCTGCTCGGCATCGTGCTCGCGCTGCATCCGCCGATCGGCCTGGTCTATGCCGTGGTCTGGCTCGGTCTGCTCGCGATCTTCCGCATTTCCTCGCTCGCGGGGATGACCGCGGCGGTCGGCGCGCCGCTCAGTGCGGCCTTTTTCTCCCGATTCGATTTGGTCCTCCCGCTGATGGGGCTGGCCTTGCTGGTGGTGTGGAAACATCGCGAGAATATCGAACGGCTGATGAGCGGCGCCGAGCCGCGGGTCGGTAAGAGCGGCGGCAAAGGGGCGAGCCGCGCCGATGCCTGATGCGGCGTCGGTTGCGCGGCTCCGGCTGATTCGCACCGCGCAGATCGGCCCGGTTACCTATGCGCAATTGATCGCACGTTTCGGCGATGCGGCGGCGGCGATCGAAGCGCTGCCGCAGCTTGCCGCGCGCGGCGGGGGCAAGCCTCCGGTGGTCGCGCCGGTGGCGCTGGCCGAGCGCGAACTGGCGCAGGTGGCGCGGCTCGGCGCGCGGCATCTGTTTCTGGGCGACGCCGATTATCCCGCGCTGCTCGCCGAACTCGACGATGCGCCGCCCGTGTTGATGCTGCGCGGCGATGCCGATTTGATGGCGCGGACGACGATCGCGATGGTCGGCGCGCGTAACGCCTCGGCGGCGGCCTGTCGGTTCGCGCGGCAATTGGCGGCGGAGCTGGGGCGCCAAGGGGTCGCGGTCGTCTCGGGTCTGGCGCGCGGGGTCGATACCGCCGCGCATGTCGGATCGCTGGAGACCGGCACGATCGGCGTGATCGCGGGCGGGATCGAGGTGGTCTATCCGCCGGAAAATGCCGCGCTGCAGGAGCGGATCGCCAACGAAGGGCTACTCATCGCCGAACAGCCGCCCGGCACCGAACCGCGCGCGCGCCACTTTCCGTATCGCAACCGGATCATCGCCGGACTGTCGCTCGGCACGGTGGTGGTCGAGGCCGCGCCCAAATCGGGTTCGCTGATCACCGCGCGGCTGGCCGGAGAGATGGGGCGCGAGGTGATGGCGGTGCCGGGCAGCCCGCTCGACCCGCGCGCGCAAGGGTGCAACGGGCTGATCCGCGATGGGGCGACGCTGATCCAGTCGGCTGCCGACGTGCTGGAAACGGTGCGGCCGATCGATGGCCGGATGGTACGCAACGCGCGCGACGGTTTCCGCCCCGCCCCGCCCGAGGATGCGAGCGACGCCGAACGTCGCGATGTGATCGACCTGCTCGGCCCGGTGCCGGTCGTAATCGACGAACTGATCCGGCAATCGGGCCACGCCCCTGCGATCGTGCAGACGGTGCTGCTGGAGCTGGAGCTGGCGGGGCGGCTGGAACGCCACGCCGGGGGGCGGGTGAGTCTCTCATCGCGCTAAGGCGCGGTGCCGACTTGCACTTGCATTGAAGACAGTGCGCGCCGACTTGACGAGCCGCCCCGGACCCCGCCACCCTCGCGCGTACACGTAAGGACGCCTTTTCCCCATGCAGCTTGTCATCGTCGAATCGCCCGCCAAGGCCAAAACCATCGAGAAGTATCTCGGCAGCGATTACCGCGTGCTCGCCTCTTACGGCCATGTCCGCGATCTGCCGCCCAAGGATGGATCGGTGAACCCGGACGACGGCTTCGCGATGGAATGGGAGAATTACGCCGACAAGACCAAGCAATTGAAGGCGATCACCGATCTCGCCAAGACCGCCGACCGCCTGATCCTCGCGACCGATCCGGATCGCGAGGGCGAAGCGATTTCGTGGCACGTGCAGGAGGTGCTGCGGGGCCGCAAGGCGCTGCCCAAGGACGTGCAGCGGGTGACCTTCAACGCGATCACCAAGGCGACTGTTACGGAAGCCATGAAGCATCCGCGCGAGCTCGATACCGATTTGATCGACGCGTACCGGGCGCGGCGTGCGCTCGATTATCTCGTCGGCTTCACGCTCTCGCCGGTGCTGTGGCGCAAGCTGCCGGGTGCGAAATCGGCGGGGCGCGTGCAATCGGTCGCGCTGCGCCTGATCGTCTCCAGAGAGCGTGAGATCGAAGCGTTCCGCGCACAGGAGTATTGGTCGGTCACTGCCGACATGGAGCAGGACGGCACGCCGTTCCAGGCGCGGCTCGTTACGTTCGAGGGCAAGAAGCTCGATCGCCTGTCGATCGGCGAGGAAGGCACCGCGCAGCGCGCCAAGAAGGCGGTCGAGGACGGGCGCTTCAGCGTTGCCTCGGTCGAGGTCAAGCCCGCCACGCGCAATCCGCCGCCGCCGTTTACCACCTCGACGCTGCAGCAGGAGGCGTCGCGGAAACTCGGTTTCTCGGCCGATCATACGATGCGGATTGCGCAGGGCCTCTATGAGGACGGCGCGATCACCTACATGCGTACCGACGGCGTGCAGATGGATTCGAGCGCGATTTCTGCAGCGCGGCTGGCCGTCGCGAACCGCTATGATGCGAGCTATGTTCCTGACAAGCCACGCGTCTACCAGACCAAGGCGAAGAATGCGCAGGAAGCGCATGAAGCGATCCGCCCGACCGATTTCAGCAAGGACAAAGCGGGCGGCGGGGACCATGCGCGGCTGTACGATCTGATCTGGAAGCGTGCGCTCGCGAGCCAGATGGCTTCCGCGCGGATGGAGCGTACGACAGTCGAGATGCTCGACGGGAGTGGCCAGACCGGCCTGCGCGCCACCGGGCAGGTCGTGCTCTTCCCCGGCTATCTCGCGCTCTACGAAGAGGGTTCGGACGACACGCAGGACGAGGATGCGCGTCGCCTGCCGCGCCTGCGCGAGGGCGATGCGCCCGCCAAGAAGGGCGTCACCGCCGAGCAGCATTTCACGCAGCCGCCGCCGCGTTTTTCCGAAGCGTCGCTGGTCAAGCGTCTGGAAGAACTCGGGATCGGGCGTCCGTCGACCTATGCCTCGATCATCAAGACGTTGAAGGACCGCGCCTACGTCCGCGTCGAGAAGAACCGCTTCTTCGCCGAGGAATCGGGGCGGCTGGTAACGGCGTTTCTCGAACGGTTTTTCGAGAAATATGTCGGCTATGATTTCACTGCGGGCCTTGAGGACGAGCTCGACGAAGTGTCGGGCGGGCGGGCCGAATGGCAGGCGGTGCTGGAGGCGTTCTGGCGCGACTTCAAGCCGCGCACGAGCGAGGTCATGGAGCAAAAGCCATCCGAAGTTACGGCCGAGCTCGATAAATTCCTCGAACCCTATCTCTTCCCGGCAAAGGCCGATGGCAGCGATCCGCGGCTGTGCCCGCTGTGCCACAAGGGGCAGCTCGCGCTGCGCGGCGGCAAGTTCGGGGCATTCGTGGCGTGCTCCAACTATCCCGATTGCAAATATACGCGTCGCTTCGGTCAGCCGGGCGCGGATGGCGAGGGTGCGGATACCGGTCCGGAGACGCTGGGCAACGATCCCGACACCGGGCTGCCGGTCGAGCGCAAATCGGGGCGGTTCGGGCCGTATATCCAGATCGGCGAGGGCGAGACGCGCAAGATGGCGTCGATCCCGAAGGATATCGGCGAACTCGACCTCGCCTGGGCGCTGAAACTGCTGTCGCTGCCGCGCACGATCGGTACGCATCCCGAGACCGGCGAGCCGATCACGGCGGCGATCGGTCGCTATGGTCCGTATCTGAAGCACGCCGGTAAATATGCGCGGCTGACATCGACGGCCGACGTGTTCGAAACCGGCATGAATGCGGCGGTGGTGAAGCTCGCCGAGGCGGCGGCGGGCGGCGGGCGTCAGCAGCGCGGCGCGCAGGCACCGCTCAAGGTGCTGGGGCCGCATCCGCGCACCGAGGCCGAAATCAAGCTGATGGAGGGGCGCTACGGCGCGTACGTCACCGACGGGACGACCAACGCGACCTTACCCAAATCGATCGAAAAGGATGCGCTGACGCTCGAGGAAGCGGCGCAATTGATCGACGCGCGGGCAGCAGCGGCACCGCCGACCAAGGGCAAGAAGAAGGCGGCGGCCAAGAAGGCGCCAGCGAAAAAGGCAGCGGCGGGCACGGCCACTAAGAAGCCCGTAGCCAAGAAATCTGCCGCAAAGAAAGCCGTAGCAAAAGCGTGAGCGGTCCTCTTCCCCTTGTGAAAAGGGAGGGGCTTGGGGCAGGATGCTGTCCGCAGAGCCCCACGTCAGTCTCCAGCGATGCCCGCATCGCCCCGTGATGACCGAGCGTGCCCTGGAGCCTTAGCTAGCGGAGCGCTTGATCTGCGAGAGAATATCGCACCACAAGCACATTCGATATGCCATTTCGTATTAGGTATTTTGTCGTCAGTTCAACACGACATCGTCTCTCGAATCCGACGGCAGCTGGCAAATCGATGCGGACGCGGGCATATCGCAGATGGTGCTTCCCGACGGTTGTTTTCCCTCTCTGTGATTGCCCTTCCGCCATTCCGCTCCCGGCCGTGCTCAATTGCGGTCATGAGCACCCCGTCAGACTCCGATCAGCCGCAGTACTGACGTACGCGAGCAGACGACCGCTTCCATTGACTCATAGCAAAGACGAGAGCATCTTTCTGATTGGTGATCACACCGTTGTGGAAACAAAAGGAAGATCGAGATGCGTGGATCGACTTTTACTGGCTTCGGGAGGCTGGCGCTCGTCGCTTGTGCCGCGTTTGCTTCGCAGAGCGCGACGGCTCAGGATGGCGGAGACGACTTGGCTACCTACTGCGCCAACACGGCGGGACAATATTGTCTCAACACCTATGGCGCGGACAGTCAGGAATGTCAGGACCAGTACATCTTGAACTGCATGACCGGTGCCGGGCCCCGCGGCACGACCCACGGACCCGGCCTCCCAATACCGCCCGGAAGTTGCATCGGCGGCAACCGTCCCTGCGGCTAAGTGGCTTGCGGACGGCGGCGAAGACGGTTCTCTGCTATGGTCCGTAAAGCAGCTCTCTATGCCGCGACCCCACCACCTCCTGCACCTCACGCACTGGACGGGCTGATCTTCCTGTCACGACGTCGTGAGACAGGAATCCTACTGCTCTACTAGTTCGTCTGGGCAGGTGAAGGCGGCGGTCAAGAAGGCTGCGGCGAAAAAACCCGCAGCAAAGAAGGCGGCATCTACGGCGTGATCGTCACCCCAGCGAAGGCTGGGGTCTTTGCGTCACCGGGCGCCCGCGTTCCCGCTTGAGATCCAAGCCTTCGCTGGGATGACGCGCGGCTGGGATGACGTTCGGTTAAGCCGCGCGGCGCTGGTTCTGCATCAGGAAAGCACGGGCTGCGGCCTGGGCCGTGGCGATTTCTCGCGCGCTCATGTCCTCGGCGATGTCGCGGCGGCAATCCTTGGCGGCTTCGCTGCCCGCTACGGCGGCGAGGTTGAACCATTTGTGCGCCTCGATCAGATCGATGCCGACCCCGGCGGAGCCGCTCGAATAGACCATGCCGAGATCGTAGCAGGCATCGGGATCGCCGCGTGCCGCATCGGCCAGGCGACTTTCGATCAGGAATCGTGCGTTCTTCAGGCTCGTGCCCATGCTCTCAACCCTCGTTAACCATTCCTCTTGGCTGCACCCTGCCAAGGAAGGATCAACGAAAGGTTAACGGGCGATTAGGCATCTTCTGCGGGCGGCACGGCGAGGTTGTCGATCAGCCGGGTGTTGCCCAATTTCGCCGCCGCGAGCAGGCGCCGGTCGCGCCTCGCATCGCTGCCCGGCGTCAGCGTTTCGGCATCGACCAGCTCGACATAATCGACCGCGAAACCTGCGGTCGTGAGCGTGTCGCGCGCGGTGGCGAGCGCGGCGTCGGGATCGTCGCCGCGCCCGATCGCCTTTGCCGCCACGCCAAGCGCGCGGGGCAAAGCGACGGCGGCGGCGCGCTGCTCGGCGTCGAGATAAACGTTGCGCGAGGAGAGCGCGAGGCCGTCATCGTCGCGCTGCGTCGGCACGCCCTGGATTTCGAGTCCGAAATCGAGATCGGCGACCATCCGGCGGATGACCGCGAGCTGCTGAAAATCCTTCTCGCCGAACAGCGCGAGGTCGGGGCGGACCTGGTTGAACAGCTTGGCGACGACGGTCGCGACCCCGTCGAAATGCCCCGGCCGGGCCGCGCCGTCGAGCCCGTCGCTGACGCCCGATACCGAGATGTTGGTGGCGAAACCGTTCGGATACATCACCTCGACCGGCGGCAGCCACACGAGATCGCACCCTGCCGCCTTGAGCATCGCCAGATCGGCGGTTTCCTTGCGCGGATAGCGCGACAGATCCTCGTTCGGGCCGAATTGCTTGGGATTGACGAAGATCGACGCAACGACCTTGCGTCCCGGCCGCTTCGCCGCCTCGATCAGCGCGATGTGCCCGGCGTGCAGTGCGCCCATTGTCGGCACCAGCGCAATCGCCGCGCCGCTTTCACGAAAGTCGGCAATCCCGGAACGGAGCGCTTCGAGGGTACGGATGGTTTGCACAGGCGTGGGGCCTTCGATAAGGACGAAACGACAAGGATGGGGCGGGCCTTCTATGAGGCGGAGCCGAACCGAACAAGACGGGAAGCAACCACGTTGGCGACTGCTGCGCGAAAACCACACGTCATCGTTTTCGCCAATGAAAAGGGCGGCACGGGCAAATCGACCACAGCGGTGCATGTCGCGATCGCGCTGGCGGCGCGCGGCGCACGCGTATCGGCACTCGATCTCGACCATCGCCAGCGCACGATGGGGCGCTATTTCGACAATCGCACCGCGACGGTGAAGCGCACCGGGCGCGAATTGCCGATCCCGCGCCACGCGACGCACGACGGTGAGAGCCTGGCGCGCTTTACCGAGAGTATGGACAGCCTGTCGGCCGATGCCGATTTTCTGGTGATTGACACGCCGGGTCGCGACGATCGCTTCGCGCGCATGGCGGCGAGCCGGGCCGACACGCTGGTGACGCCGATGAACGACAGCTTCGTCGATTTCGATCTGATCGGGCAAGTCGATCCCGAAACCTATAAGGTGACGCGCCCGAGCTTTTATGCCGAGCTGATCTGGGAGGCGCGCAAGGTCCGCGCCAAGGCCGATGGATCGACGATCGACTGGGTGGTGCTGCGCAACCGCGTCCAGCACATCGAGGCGCGCAACATGCGGCGCGTGTCGGAGGCGCTCGACCAGCTCGCCAAGCGCGTCGGGTTTCGGATCGTGCCGGGTTTGGGCGAGCGCGTCATTTACCGCGAACTGTTTCCGGCTGGTCTGACGATGCTCGATTCGGGCGAATTCGGCGCGATGGGCCTCGCGCATGTCGCCGCGCGCCAGGAATTGCGCGAGATGATGGGCGCGCTCGCCTTGCCCGAGCCCGTGCTGCCGCTGTTCGCGTGACGGTAAGGCCCGCCTGATGGCCAAGGTGCTGATCGTTGCGGCGGTGCTGGTCGGGCTGTGGCTGGCGTTTCGGCCGCGCCCCAAACCCGCGCTGAGCCGCGATGAAGTCGAGGCACGCGCGGTGCTCGGGGTCGATGCGCGCGCCGATGCCGCCGCGATCCGCGCCGCGCACCGGCGGCTGGTGTCGGCGGTTCATCCCGACAAGGGCGGATCGGCCGAGCTCACCCGGCGCATCAACGCCGCGCGCGATCTGCTGTTGAGGCGTTAGCCGCGACACCGTCATTGAACTTTCGCACTGCTCACCGATTGGGCGTGTACAGACAGCCAGGAGCCGACCGCATGACGCATATCTTCAACCCCACGTCGCTGCGCGAATATGATATTCGCGGGATCGTCGGGAAGACGCTGGGCACGGCCGATGCCGATGCGATCGGCCGCGGTTTCTGCACGCGCGTGCGGCGTGCTGGCGGCCCGCGTGTCGCGGTCGGCTATGACGGGCGGCTGTCCTCGCCCGAGCTGGAAGCGGCGCTGGTCGGTGGCCTCACCGCTGTTGGCGTGGATGTCGTGCGGATCGGGATGGGGCCGACGCCGATGCTTTATTATGCCGAGGCCACATTAGAAGTGGACGGCGGCATCGAGATAACCGGCAGCCATAATCCCGCCGAGTATAACGGCTTCAAGATGGTGCTGCAGCACAAGCCGTTTTTCGGCGCGGACATTCAGGACCTTGGCCGCATGGCGGCGGAAGGCGATTGGGAAACGGGGGAAGGCACCGTTTCGACCGCCGATATCGAGGACGATTATGTCGGTCGCCTCGTCGCGGGCTATGCCGGGGGCAGTTACAAGATCGGCTGGGACGCGGGCAATGGCGTG
>JAIXZV010000368.1 GCA_027489365.1 Sphingomonadales bacterium | reverse complement strand
GTGATCGAGGCGAAGGGCCTGACCAAATCATACGGCGACAAATTGCTGTTCGAGAATCTCGACTTCACGCTGCCGCCGGGCGGCATCGTCGGCGTCATCGGGCCGAACGGCGCGGGTACATCGACGCTGTTCAAGCTGATCACTGGGCAGGAAACGCCGGACGATGGCACGATCCAGGTCGGTCAAACCGTGAAGCTCGGGTACGTCGACCAGTCGCGCGACGATCTCGACCCGAACAATAACGTCTGGGAGGAAATCTCGGACAAGCTGGAAGTTTTCCGCTTCGGCAAGCAGGAAGTCGGCACGCGGGCTTATGTTGGCGCGTTCAACTTCAAGGGGCAGGACCAGCAGAAAAAGGTCGGCCAGCTATCGGGTGGTGAGCGCAACCGCGTCCACCTCGCCAAGATGCTCAAGGAGGGTGGCAACGTCCTGCTGCTCGACGAACCGACCAACGATCTCGACGTCGAGACGCTGCGTGCACTCGAAGAAGCGCTCGAATCCTTCGCTGGCTGCGCCGTGGTGATCAGCCACGACCGCTTCTTCCTCGATCGCCTCGCCACGCACATCCTGGCGTTCGAAGGTGACAGCCATGTCGAATGGTTCGAGGGCAATTTCGAGAGCTACGAAGCCGACAAGCGCCGCCGCCTCGGCGACGCGGCGGACCGCCCGACCCGGCTGGCGTATAAGAAGCTGACGCGCTGAGCGATCCTGGCGGCGCGGTATGTTCCGCGCCGCCGGTCGGTTGCGGTCGCCGCGACCGTGACCTATCCCCGGCGCGGGCCTGGCCGACGGGGGGACGCCGATGTTTCTGGCATTGCTTGCAGCCGCGCTCGGCGTCGCATCGCCGGTGCTCGACGCATCCGTTCCGAAGGCCGCTGCGTCCGCGAAAGCCGGAACGCTGATCGATCTCACGCCGGATTTTGCCGAAATCGCCGATCAAACTGCCACGCTGAGCGATGCCGAGCGCGTGGCGGCGTTTCATGCCCGCTTCGATCCGCTGCTGCCGGGCTATTTCAACGGCAAGGGTGAGCGTCAGCCACGCTTCGACGTGACGGCGCTGCGGTATCTGCAGAGCTGGCCCAGGCAGCGCGCCAGGATCACCCAGATGGCCGCCGCCTTCGGCGACGCGTTCGCGCGTGGGCAAGCGCATTTCAGGGCGGCGTTTCCCGACTACACCCTCACGGTGCCGGTATATCTGGTTCACGCGATCGGCCAGCAGGACGGCGGGACGCGCACGATCGGCGGACGGACCGTGCTCTTTTTCGGTGCCGATGTGATCGCTGCGCTACATGACGAGACGACGATCGGGCCGTTCCTCGATCATGAACTTTTCCACATCTATCACGAGCGATATTTCAGCGGTTGCACGGTGCTGTGGTGTTCGCTGTGGCGGGAAGGGCTGGCGACCTATGCCGCATCGCAGCTCAATCCCGGCGTCGGCGACCGCGCGCTGCTGCTGACGCAACCGCAGCCGATCCGCCCCAAGGTCGAGCCGCGGCTGGCCGAGGCGATGTGCGGTCTGCGCGCCAGATTGGAGTCATCGCGACGCGAGGATTACGCGCCGTTCTTCTTGTTCGGCCCGGCCAAGGGACCGTTCCCATCGCGCTACGGCTATTTCCTCGGCTATCTGCTCGCCGCCAAAATCGGCGCGACGATGCCGCTGCAGGCGCTCGCCAAGCTGCCGCCCGACAAGGTCAAGCCGCTGCTGGCGGCGGCGATCGACGGCTATGGGCCATGCCCCACGCCCGACAGCGCTACGCCGTAAAGCGCTTGGTGAAACCCTTGGGCAGGCGTTCGCTGTCGGGGCGCGCTTCCACATGATCGACCCGCGCGTGCGGCGGGCCCTCGTGGCACGCCTCGATCAGCGCGGCGGTCGCTTCCTCATCGCCCGCGACCAGCACCTCTACCCGGCCGTCTTTCAAATTGCGCACCCAGCCGACGACGCCCAGATCGGTCGCCCGCCGCACGATCCAGTCGCGGAAACCGGTCCGCTGCACCTTGCCGCTGATAAACACGCGCTGCATCATACTCATACCCGCCCTGAAGCCGCCGCGTCGTGAAATCCGCGCGGCGGGCCCGCTATACAGGATCGGCACGATAACGCGGCGTCGCGCTGGCGACGTCCACCGCAAATCCAGCAGCCTCCGTCGCGCGTTACGGCGTTGGCACGGGGTAAGTGATCGCGACCACTTCGTACCTGCGGTCCCCGGCGGGGAGCGTGACGCGGCGCACGTCGCCCACCGCCGCCCCGCGCAGCGCGCGCGCGATCGGCGCGTTCCACCCGATCCGGCCTGCCCCGGCATCGGTCTCATCATCGCCGACCAGCGTCAGCGTCCGTTCGACATCGTCGTCATCGGCGATCGTGACGGTCGCACCGAACCACACCTTGGTCCGATCGGGCTGGGCGGCGGGGTCGATCACCTTCGCCGCCTTCATCCGCCGCGCGAGGAAGCCGAGCCGCCGGTCGATCTCGCGCAGCCGCTTGCGGCCGTAGATATAGTCGCCATTCTCGGACCGATCGCCATTCCCGGCCGCCCAGGAAATGACGTCGACCAGCTTGGGCCGTTCCTCGCCCAGCAACTGGCGATATTCGGAGCTCAGCACGGCATAGCCCGCCGGGGTAATGTAGTTGGGCTGGTCCATCGCAAAAGCGTCCTGCGGTCGGCTATCGGACGCGCTTGACAAACACGGTGCCGCCGTCGCGCCGTTCGACGACGAAACCGGGCACCGCCTCCACAAGGTCCGATAGGCGCGAAAAGCCATAGTTGCGCGCGTCGAAGCTTGAGCGGTTGCTCGCACGCTGGCCGACTTCGCTGAGCGACGCGAAGCCCTGCCCGTCGCGCTTCGACGCCTCGTACGCGTCGATCAACAGCCGTGCGAGCGCGCTGTCGACCGGGCCCTTTCCCTCCTTTGAAAGGATTGCGGGCGGGAGCGGCATCGGCATTTCGGCAGCCGTTTTCTCCAGCGTCTCGACGTCGATGAAGCGGTTGCACGCTTGACGAAAACCCTCGGGCGTGTTGGCGCGACCGAACCCGTAGACCTGCAACCCCTGCTGGCGGATGCGCGTCACCAGCGGCATGAAATCGCTGTCGGATGACATGATGCCAAATCCCGTGACGCGACCGGTCAGCAGTAGGTCCATCGCGTCGATCGTCATTTTCATGTCGGTCGCGTTCTTGCCTTTGGTCAGGTCGAACTGCTGTTGCGGGTCGAGCGCATAGCGCAGCGCGACCTCGCTCCAGCCCTTGAGCGCGGCCTTGCTCCAGTTGCCGTAGATACGCCGGATGTTGACGGTGCCGAGATCAGCCAGCGCGGTTAGCACCGGGTCGATGGCGTTGTGGCTGGCATTGTCGGCGTCGATCAGTAACGCGACGTTGCCGGTGGGAAGGAGTTCGCTCATCGCGCCAGCCTAGTCGCTCACCATAAACGGAGCTAGACGTTGCCTCAACCCGCAGTCCGCTTGCCGAGATACCAGCTCACCCGGTTCGCCCCCGCCGAGCGCGACCGCTGCGGATTCATCAGATCGTAGACCACCGCATTTTCCACCACGCGCTGCACGTAATTGCGCGTCTCGTAGATCGGGATCGCCTCGATCCAATCGACCATATCGACGCCGGGCATCCGCGGATCACCATTCGCCTTCAGCCATTTGTTCACATTGCCGGGCCCGGCATTGTACGCCGCAATCGCCAGCGGATAACTGCCGTAAAGATTGTAAATCCGGCGGAAATAGGCCGAGCCGACCATGATGTTGTAGTCGGTGTCGCTGGTCAGCGCCGATGCGTCATACGACAGGCCGAGCTTGGTCGATTGCTCGCGCGCGGTGCCGGGCATCAACTGCATCAGGCCGCGCGCGCCGGCATGGCTGATCGCGGCACGATCGAACTGGCTTTCCTGCCGCGCGATCGCGTGGATCATCGTCCAGTCGTCCTGGCTGGCGACGGGGACGCGGACGTTGGGGAAGCCGATCGTCGAATAATCGCTGAGCCCGTTCTGCAGCGCACTACGCCCGACCATCACGCCGAGATCGGGCCGCCCGAGCGTGCGCGAGAGTTCGGTCGCGAGTACATGATCGCTATCGCTCTTGGCATCGTTGGCGATTTGGCGGACGAAAGCGGTCTGATCCTCCCACGCGCCGGTGGTGCCGAGATATTGCGCCGCGCGCACCGTCTCGCGGGCGTAGAAGGCGTTGCGGACCGCAGGATCGACCGGGCGCAGCACCGGGTCACCCGGCGGGGTCAGCGGCTTGCCGAGTCGCTCGTTCGCCAATTGGCCGTAGAACACGTCGCGGAAACCGGCGGCGCGGGTGTAATAACCGGTTGCCTCATTGCCCCGGCCAGCCGCCTCGGCGGCACGTCCCGCCCAATACAGGCCCTTCGCCTGGATCGCGGGTGCCTTCGATGCCGAGGCATAGCGCAGGAACGGCGTCACCGCGTCGGCGGGCCGTGCCAATTGCTTGAGCGCGGTCTGCCCGGCGAGCCAGGTGAGATTGGTGTAATCGTCACGCTCGCCGTACGGCCGCGTCGTTATGTCGGTTCCGGCGGGATAGGCATCGCCGACCTGACGCGCGATGTCATAGGCAAGCGACGCTTGCCCGTCATTCGCCGCGGCGCGTGCGTTGGTCCACAGCACTTCGAACCATTCGCCGGGCGATGCCGGCACGTTCGCCAGCGCCGGCCGCTGCGCCAGCGTGCTCCGCGCGCTGACCGACGCGCCATTGTTGCGATACCAGCTCGCCCGATCGGCCAGCCAGCCCGCATCCGCCATGCCGAGCGCCTGCGTCGCCACCGCGCGATCGGCGGCATCGGGCGCGTTGGTCTTGAACGCGAGCCGCGCTGCGAAAACCGGTTGCCGCGCCGGGCTGGTCAGCGCGAGCTGCCGCTGCGCCGCGCTGGTGGCACCCTGCCACAACAGCATGTCCATCCGCGCATCCTGATCGGCGGGGGACAAGGCACTTGCGAAACCGGTGACGATCTTGGCCTCATCCGCAACCGACAGTGCGCCCGCGATCCAGGCCGCGCGTGCGGCGGCATTGGCCTCCTCGCGCGCGCCCGTGGCTGCCAGCGCTTCGGCAAAGCGGGTGCGGCCGACCGCGCTCAGCGGCGGGAAGCGGCGGAAGAAGGATACGACCGTCGACGGGGACCAGCCGCTGGTGTCGAGCGACTTCTCTGCCGCGCGCCGCAGCGCCAGCTCGCCCGGCCAGCCGGGATGCGCGAGCAGGAAACGCGCATAGCTGTCGAAACCGTAATTCGATCCGGCCGACAGCATCTTCCACTCGGAAATCGCCGAGGCGAGCGCGGCGTTGCTCGCGGTCGAGCCGGTCAGCACTTGCGTCGCGCGGCCCCAGCCGAGCTGGTCCTGCGCCCCGTCCGCATTCGCGGCGTCCGGACTGGCACTCGATGACACCGCGAGGGTCGAAATCCCCGCCAGCAGCAACCCCGATTTGATCAAAGATGCAATCATGTGGACAGATTATGCCTCTCGTCCGTATTTGTCGCGCATCTTATTTGAAAAATGCGACGGAATCCCGTCGTGCAGGAGCAGATCAATCATGTTTTCGGGATCGATCCCGGCGCTCGTCACGCCGTTTGCCGCCGACGGCAGTTTCGACGAGGGCGCGTATCGCGATTTCATCGAGTGGCAAATTGCCGAAGGCTCCGCCGCGCTCGTCCCCGTCGGCACCACCGGCGAGGCAGCGACGCTGACCGCCGAGGAGCATTTCCACATCGTCGGCATCTGCGTCGACCAGGCCCAGGGCCGCGTGCCCGTGATCGCCGGTGCCGGATCGAACGACACGCGCGTCGCGATCCACAATATTGCTGCTGCCAAGGCCGCCGGCGCCGATGCCGCGCTGATGGTGCCGCCATATTACAACCGCCCTAATCAGGAGGGCATCTTCCGCCATTTCGAGGCGATCGCCGAGTCCTGCGACTTGCCGATCATCCTCTATAACGTACCGGGCCGCACCGTGACCGACATTGCGGTCGAAACGGTCGCGCGGATCGCGCACGCTTTCCCCAGCGTCGTTGGGATCAAGGACGCGACCGGGCAGCTTCAGCGCGTCTCCAGTCAGCGTGCCGGGGCAGGGGCAGACTTCTGCCAGCTTTCGGGCAATGACGAGACCGCGCTCGCCTTCAACGCGATGGGCGGCGTGGGGTGCATCTCGGTCAGCGCCAACGTCGCGCCTCGGTTGTGCGCGGAATTCCAGGCGGCTTGCGCGGCGGGGGATTACACCGCTGCCCGCGCGCTGCACGACCGGCTGTTCGCGCTCCATCTCGCGATGTTTACCGATGCGTCGCCGGGCCCGGTCAAATATGCGGTGAGCAAAGTGCGACCCGGCTTTCCCGAGACGCTGCGGCTGCCGATGACGTGGCCGAGCGAGGCGAGCCGTGCCGCGGTGGATGCCGCAATGGCCGCGCTGTAACAGCGCACAGCGCAGCAAAAGGGGAAACGCGACATGCCGGGCGGACTGGTAGCCTTATTGGACGATATCGCGGCGCTCGCGCGCATGGCGGCGACGTCGGCTGACGATGTCGCCGCGGCGGCGGGCAAGGCGGGGACGAAGACGATCGGCGTCGTGATCGACGATGCTGCGGTCACGCCGGGCTATGTCGTCGGCCTGTCGCCCGCGCGTGAGTTGCCGATCATCTGGAAGATCACGCTCGGCTCGTTGCGCAACAAATTGCTCTTCATCCTGCCGGTCGCGTTGCTGCTCAGCGCGTTTGCGCCGTGGGCGCTGACGCCGATCCTGATGCTGGGCGGGCTCTATCTCTGCTTCGAAGGTGCCGAGAAGATCCTCCACGCGCTGCAAGGCGATCATGCCGAGGAAGCGGTCACGACGATCGAGGATCCTGCCGCGCTCGAAGCGCGTCAGGTCGGCGGGGCGATCCGCACCGATCTGATCCTCTCGGCCGAGATCATGGTCATCACGCTGAACGAACTGACCGGCTCGCCTATCCTGACCCAGGCGGGCGTGCTCGCGCTGGTCGGCGCGGCGGTGACGATCGGCGTCTACGGCGTCGTCGGCCTGATCGTGAAGATGGACGACATCGGCCTGCATCTCGCCCGTTCGGGAGGTGCTGCGGCGGGGTTCGGTCGCGGGCTGGTCAAGGCGATGCCGCTGCTGCTGCAGACGCTGTCGATCATCGGCACCGGCGCGATGCTGTGGGTCGGCGGCGGCATCCTCATCCACGGCTTCGCGCAATTCGGCTTCGCGGCCCCCGAACATCTGATCCACGACGCGGCCGTCGCGATCGGACACGGTTCAGGCATTATCCAATGGGCTGTGACCGCGCTGGGCGGTGGCCTGGTCGGGCTGGCGGCAGGCGCAGCGGTGGTCGGGGCGTTGCACTTGAAACCCGGCGCGAAGCACTAAGCGCGCTGCGTCAATCCTTCGCGAAGAAGCGGTCGATCACGCCCTGCGCCAGCCGCGCGGGGCGCAGCGTCGTCGCATCGAGGCAGCACCAGCTCGATTTCACCTCTGCGAGCACCTCTTCGCCGCGCTTGATGACGGTTTCGTAAAACGCCCGCGCGCCCTGCACCTTTTCGAGCAGCACGGTCGCGATCACCTCGTCGTCGAGGAAGGTCGGCTTGCGGTAGGTGATCTCGTGCTTCAGCGCGACCCAGGCGTGGCTGGCGACGGCCTCGGCGGGCGCGAAACGCTGCCAGTGGCTGACCACCGCGTCCTGCACCCACTTGAGATAGGAGGCATTGTTGACATGCCCCATGAAATCGATGTCCGCCGCGTCGATCGCGATCTGGAAGACGTGCGAGGCGAATTTGGGGGCGGCTACATCGGACATGGCGATATCCTAACCTGTATCGGGCGGCGGTGCGAGCGGACAATCGCCCCGATGTGTAGATAAGCCGTTAGCGCGATCTCGCGATACCCGGTAAATTACGCAGGTGACTTTCGCTTCCGCACCGCAGCGCCTACATCGCCGCTCTTATGGCCCGTCCCAAACCCCCGATTTTCGAAAAAACCAAGATCGTCGCCGAGAACCGCCGCGCGCGGTACGATTATGCGATCGAAACCGTCTATGAAGCAGGCATCGCCTTGGTCGGGACCGAGGTGAAGTCGCTGCGATCGGGCACCGGATCGATCGCCGAGAGCTATGCCGAGGTAAAGGACGGCGAGGTGTGGCTGATCAACTCCAACGTGCCCGAATTCAGCCACGGCAACCGCTTCAACCACGAACCCAAGCGCGCGCGCAAACTCCTGTTGAAGGAGCGCGAGATCAACAAGATGCACGGCGCGGTGGCGCGCGACGGCATGACGCTCGTGCCGTTGATGATCTATTTCAATTCCAAGGGCCGCGCGAAGATCGAGCTCGCGCTCGCCAAGGGCAAGAAGGCGCATGACAAGCGCGAGGCGACCAAGGAGCGCGACTGGAAGCGCGAGCAGGGTCGATTGATGCGCGACCGTGGCTGAGGCTGCGAGCAGGCCGGGGATTTGGATGCGGGCGTTTGCGTGGCTGCATCGCCATGTGCCGACGCGCGAGCGGATCGCGGCGAACCGCTATCTGCGCCCCGTCGCCGGGCGCATCCTGGTGCCGTCGCTGTGGCGCTTCAACCGCCGCTCGGTTCCGCGCGGGGTTGCGCTCGGATTGTTTACCGGGATCTTGTTCCCCTTCGTCCACGCGCCCGTCGCGGCGGTTTCGGCCTTGCCGGTCCGCGCGAACGTGCCGGTCGCGGTCGCCACCACGCTGCTGCACAACCCGCTGACCACGCTGCCGATCTATTACGGCGCGTTCCTGATCGGCCATTGGATCCTGCATTTCGATCCGTACCTCGGCCGCCCGATCGCGACCAAGGTGAGCGAAAATGCGAGTTGGCTGCATTGGCTGGTGGCGCAGGGAGGGCCAGCCACGATCGTCGGGCTGATCGCGCTGTCGGTCGTGGCAGCCGGGCTCGGTTTCGTCGCGAGCAGCCTGTTCTGGCGCGCCCGCGTCGGCCGCAAATGGCGCGGTCGCGCGCATCGATTAGGGCCGAATCAGGCGAATTGACTGGGCGTATCGTCCGGCTACAACACGCGGCAATTCTACCTTATCGAAGGATTATTGGATGCGCCGTTCGCTGATCGCCGTTTCGCTGCTCACTTCCGTCGCGCTGGTCGGCGCGAGCTACGCCAAACCGGCGCCGAAGGCGAAACCGGCCGCATCAAAGAAAGCCGTCGCGAGCAAAACCAAGGTTGGCCCCAAGATCGGCACGTTCGGCTTCGACGTGGCCGGCATGGACCGCAGCGTGAAGCCGGGCAATGATTTCGCCGCATTCGCTGGCGGCACCTGGTCCAAAAACACCGAAATCCCTGCCGATCGCGCTACGTGGGGCATGTTCAACGTGCTGCAGGACGTGTCGAACGAACAGACCCGCACGATCCTGGAGGAAGCGTCCAAGACGCCGGGGAGCAAGATCGGCGATTTTTATGCGAGCTTCATGGACGAAGCGGCGATCAACGCAAAGGGCATCGATCCGATCAAGCCGTGGCTCGCGCAGATCGACGGTGCCACGGACAAGACCGCACTCGCCGTAGAGATGGCCAAGCTCACCCGCTACGGGATCGGCGGCATCTTCGGCATGGGCGTGGGGCAGGACAGCAAGGACCCGCAAACCTATGTCGTGAACCTCGGGCAGGGCGGGCTGGGGCTTCCGGACCGCGATTATTACCTCAAGGACGACCCCAAGCTCGCCGACACGCGCGAGAAGTATAAGGTCTATCTCGCCACGATGCTCGGCTTCCTCGGCACGCCCGATGCGGCGGCGCGCGCGAACGCGATCTTCGATTTCGAAAAGTCGATCGCGACCGTGCATTGGACCCGCATCCAATCACGCGATGCCGACAAGCGCTACAACAAGCTGACCTTCGCCGATATCGAGAGCAAGGCCCCCGGCTTCCCCTGGGCGGCCTATGTCGCGCAGAACGGCATGGCGGGCCGTCCCTATTATCTCGTCGGTCAGCCGAGCGCGATCGCCGGTGAGGCCAAGCTGTTCGCCGACACGCCGCTGCCGGTCCTGCAGGATTATATGAAGCTGCGCGTGTTGCGCGCGTATGCGAACTATCTCGCGAAGCCGGTGGTCGACGCGAACTTCGCCTTCACCGGCACCGTCCTGAGCGGTACCCCGCAGCAGCAAGTGCGCTGGAAGCGCGGCGTCGCGGCAACCAGCGGCGCGCTGGGCGAGGAAATCGGCAAGGTCTATGTCGCGCGCTATTTCCCGCCGGAATCGAAGGTAGCGATCGATCAGCTCGTCAAGAACGTCATCGCGGCGATGAGCGTGCGGCTCGACAAGCTCGAATGGATGGCACCCGAAACCAAGGTAAAGGCGCATGAGAAGCTCGCCGCTTTCACGCCGAAAATCGGCTATCCGACCAAGTGGCGTGATTACAGCAGCGTGAAGGTCACGCGCGATAATCTGGTGGCGAATGTCGCGGCGGCGAACGAATTCGACTATCTGCGCAATCTCGGCAAGCTCGACAAGCCGATTGACCGCACCGAATGGGGCATGACCCCGATGACGATCAACGCCTATGCCAATCCGGTGCTGAATGAGATCGTCTTCCCGGCGGCGATCCTGCAAGCGCCGTTCTTCGATGCGAAGGCCGATCCGGCGGTGAACTATGGCGGCATCGGCGTAGTGATCGGCCACGAACTGAGTCACCATTTCGACGATCAGGGCCGCAAATATGACAAGACCGGCAAGCTGACCGAATGGTGGACGGCGGAAGACGTGAAGCGCTTCACCGCGCTGACCGACAAGCTCGTCAAGCAGTATGATGCCTATGAGCCGATCCCGGGCCAGCATATCCAGGGTGGCCTGACGCTGGGCGAGAATATGGCCGATCTGGCGGGCCTTGCGGTCGCATATGACGCCTATCACAAGTCGCTGGGCGGCAAGCCCGCCCCGGTGATCGGCGGCATGACCGGCGATCAGCGCTTCTTCCTTGGCTACGCCCAGGTTTGGCGCGCCAAGTTCCGTGAACCGGCGCTGCGCTCGCAATTGCTGAGCGATCCGCATTCGCCGGGGCCGTTCCGCACCGCCGAGGTCCGCAATGTCGATGCCTGGTATGCCGCGTTCGACGCACTGCCGGGCGACGCGCTGTATCTCGCGCCGGGCGACCGCGTCCGCGTCTGGTGACACCGATGCGCGGAATGAGGCAATGCCACATCCCGCGCATCGGCGCGGCCGGTGCCGCCCCGGCGGCATCCGACGGCGCGGCTTTGCCGCGACGCTCCTCTCTTTCTGATCAGGACATAATTCGATGAAGCGTTCCTATCTCATCGCGCTGGCCTCGGCCGGGGCGCTCGCCACCGCCATCGCCGGAACCGGCATCGCCAAGACTGCGGCCAAGGCACCCGCCAAAGCCGCACCGGCCACCAAGCCCTATATCGGCAGCTTCGGCCTCGATACCGACGGCATGGATAAGACGGTCGCTCCGGGCGACGATTTTGTGAAATATGCCGGTGGCGCGTGGGAAGCGAAGACCGAAATCCCGGCCGACAAGGCAAGCTGGGGCGCGTTCAACGCGCTCGCCGACCGCTCGCTCGATCAGACGCACACGATCCTCGAAGCTGCGGCAAAGACGCCGGGCAGCAAGATCGGCGATTTCTACGCGAGCTTCATGGATGAGGCTGCGGTCAACGCGAAGGGCATCGCGCCGGTGAAGCCGTGGATTGCCGAAATCCAGGCTGCCGGGGACAAGACCGCGCTCGCGGTCGAGATGGCCAAGCTCGAACAGGTCGGCGTCGGCGGCCTGTTCCGCGGCGGCGTGCAGCAGGATGACAAGGCCCCCGATACCTACATTTTCGGCTTCAGCCAGGGTGGCATCGGCCTCCCCGACCGCGATTATTATCTGAAGGATGATCCCAAGCTCGCCGATACGCGCGCGAAATATCAGGCGTATCAGGCGCAGATGCTCGGCCTCGCCGGGGTCGAGAATGCAGCCGCTCGTGCGGCGGCGGTGTTCGCTTTCGAAAAGCAACTGGCAACCGCGCATTGGGATCGGATCAAGTCGCGCGATTCGGACCTGACCTACAATAAATGGGCAATGGCCGATTTCGCGGCCAAGGCGCCTGGCTTCCCGTGGGACGCCTATTTCAAGACCGTTGGCACTTCGGGCCAGGCCAATTTCCTGGTCGGGATGCCCGACGCCCTGACCGGAGAGGCCAAGGCCTTTGCCGATGCGCCGGTGCAGGTCTTGCAGGATTTCCTGACGCTGAAGGTGCTTCGTTCCTACGCGGGCTATCTCTCCAAGCCGATCAACGATGCCAATTTCGCCTTTTACGGCACGGTGCTGAGCGGCGCGCCGCAGCAGCCGGTGCGCTGGAAGCGAGCGGTCGGCACGGTCAGCGGCGCGATGGGCGAGGAAGTCGGCAAGAGCTATGTCGCGACCTATTTCCCGCCCGAAACCAAGGCGGCGGCGGATCAACTCGTCAAGAACATCATTGCCGCAATGAGCACCCGGCTCGACAAGCTCACATGGATGGCACCTGAAACCAAGGTCAAGGCGCACGCCAAGCTCGCCGCCTTCACGCCTAAGATCGGCTACCCGTCGCAGTGGCGCGATTACAGCGCGCTGCAGATCAAGCGCGACGATCTGGTCGGCAATGTCGCCGCCGCCAATGCGTTCGAATATCGGCGTGATCTCGCCAAGCTGGGGCAGCCGATCGATCGGACCGAATGGGGCATGACGCCGATGACGGTGAATGCCTATGCCAACCCGCCGATGAACGAGATCGTCTTCCCGGCGGCGATCCTGCAGGCACCGTTCTTTGATGCGAAGGCCGATCCGGCGATCAATTACGGCGGCATCGGCGTGGTGATCGGCCATGAACTGAGCCACCATTTCGACGATCAGGGCCGTAAATACGATCCGACCGGTAAGCTCACCGACTGGTGGACCGGCGAGGACGTCAAGCGCTTCACCGCAATGACCGACAAGCTCGTCAAGCAATATGACGCGTATGAGCCGCTGCCGGGGCTGCACATCAAGGGCGGGCTCACGCTGGGCGAGAACATGGCCGATCTCGCGGGTCTCGCGCTGGCGTATGACGCCTATCATCGCTCGCTCGGCGGCAAGCCCGCGCCGGTGATCGGTGGTCTGACCGGCGACCAGCGCTTCTTCCTCGGTTACGCGCAGGTGTGGCGGATCAAGTTCCGCGAACCCGCGCTGCGCTCGCAGGTCATTTCGAACGAGCATTCGCCGGGGCCGTGGCGCACCGCCGAAGTGCGCAACGTCGACATGTGGTACAAGGCGTTCGGGGTGAAGCCGAGCGACAAGATGTATCTGGCACCGGGGGATCGGGTGAAAGTTTGGTGAGGCCGCCGCGCAAGCTTCAGCGAAGCTGAAGCGCGCGACAGCGGGGGCCCGGCCGACGCCGCCCGAGCGGCGTTCGACGCCTCGGCTTTGCCGAGGCGATCCGTTCTCCCTCCCTGTACGAGCGGAGGGAGATACCCCCGGCACCACATACCGCGACAAACCCCCGTCGCTCCGCCGCTTAGACCTTGACGGCCCCGGTCGATCCCCCAAAGCATGGCGCGATGGCCACGCTTCCACGCACGCAGACGATCATCCCTTACCGCGCCGCCGCGTTGATCGCGATCGGCTGCGGTATTGCTGCCGCGCTCGTCATTCTCGCGCTGATCGGCAGCGTCGTCATCGCCGCCGCATTCCTGGCCTCGGCGCTGATCGTCGCAGGCGGCCTGGTTGCGTTCCGTCGCCTGTTCCCGCCCACCACCGCCACCGCGACCGAACCCGATTGGAGCGTCGCCCGTGCGCTCGCCGAGAGCAGCCCCGATGCGATCGCGGTGACCGATCGCGCCGGGCGGCTGGTGTGCGC
>JAIXZV010000075.1 GCA_027489365.1 Sphingomonadales bacterium | reverse complement strand
GTCGACATGGCCGGTGACGATATGCCCGCCCAATTCCTCGCCGAGCTTCAGCGCGCGTTCCAGATTGAGGCGCCGCCCGGCGGTCCATTGGTCGGCCGGGGTGCGCGACACGGTTTCGCCCGAGACATCGACCGCGAACCAGCCCGGCCCCTTGTTGATGACGGTCAGACACACGCCCGAGCAGGCGATCGATGCGCCGAGATCGACGCTCGCCATGTCATAGGCGGTGGTCACGAAGACGCGCAGGTCGCCGCGCGCTTCGATCCGGTCGATCTGGCCGACGTCGGTGATGATGCCTGTGAACATGGGTCTGGCTTATCCTTTGCCGCCGTCCCCGGGCGCAAAACCGGTTCCCACTTTTGCTGGGACGGCGGAGTCCCTTACGCGCTCGTAAACCTCGAGCCGGTCGCTGCCAAGGGTGCGCGCGTCGCTCATCCGCCAGCGGCCATGCGCTTCGGCGAGATCGGTGAGGCCGATATCGGGCAAGGTGCGCCCACCACCCACCAGGATCGGCGCGCGATAGAGCAGCAGGCGATCGACCAGATCGGCGGCAAGGAACGCCGCCGCGGTCAGCGTGCCGCCTTCGACCAGCAGATGATCGACGCCGTCGAGCGCGGCAATATCGTGCGGGGTAGCGATCCGCTCCCAGCCGTCCTTCTCGGTCTGTGACAGGAGGATGCGGCGGGGAGCCCGCGACTCGAGCCCGGCGAGCCGCACGTCGAGTGCCGGATCGTCCGCCTCGATCGTGCCGCGCCCGACCAGGATTGCCTCATGCCGCGCGCGCTCGAGATGGGCGTGCGCGCGCGCCTCGGGGCCGGTGATCCATTTGCTGATGCCCGATCCGAGCGCGGTCGCGCCGTCGAGCGAGAGCGCGAGTTTCAGCGTGACGTGGGGCCGTGCGCGCGTACGGCGCATCAGAAAACCCGCCATCGAGGATCGCGCTTCGTCCGCGCGCAGGCCGACATCGACCGCAATCCCCGCCTCACGCAACCGCGCGATCCCGCTGCCATCGGTGCGCGGGTCGGGGTCGCCCAGCGCGATGACGACGCGCGCGACACTCGCCAGTTGCAGCAAATCGCTACACGCCGGGCCGCGCACCGAGACATGCGCGCAGGGTTCCAGCGTCGTATAGACAGTCGCGCCGCGCGACTTTTCCCCGGCCTCAGCCAGCGCCATCGCCTCGGCATGGGGGCGTCCACCGGCTTGCGTCCAGCCCCGCCCGACGACGCGGCCCCCCGATGCTGCGTCGTTGACGATGACGCAGCCGACATTGGGATTGGGGGCGGCCCGCCCGCGCCCGCGACTGCCCAGCGCCAGTGCGGCGGCCATCCAGCGTGCATCGTCCACGGTCAAATCCCGTAGGATTTCAGCGTGTCATCCAGCTTCTTCAGCTGCGCCTTGCGCTCGGCCTTGAGCCGCTTGAGCTCCTGCTCCTGCCGCGTCTGTTCGACACCATCGATCTTCTGCTGCGCGATGATTTCGGCGTCGGTGCGATCGGCGCGCCATTGCTGCACATAGATGATGTCGCGGTGATAGGCGGGCTTGGGCATCCGCGAGACGTCGAGCGTGCCCAGGATCATCGTGTAGGTCAGCACCAGCGACAGCGCCATGAAGCCGAGCTGATGCGGTCGCCGGGTGACGAGATAGGTCCGCAGATCGCGCCACGCGCGGATCGGAGAGAAATACTGCCGAAGGTTCATGGCGTGAAAGATAGGCGCGGCGGGCGTGCGATGCCACCCCCGCCGCGCGCGTGGTTCATTCCCCTTGCGTCACCCCTCATCGAGCACGAAGCGGACCGCCATCGTGTGCCACGCCTCGATCGCGACGCCATCCTTGGTGCCGGGTTTGAAGCGCCATTTGGTGAGCGCCTGCTTGCGCGTCGCCTCGAAGAAGGACGGGCTGGCGGCGCTGACTTGCTCCACCGCCTTCACGCGGCCGTCGGTGCCGATCAGCACGCGCACCACAACGCGGCCCTCGCGTTCGCCCAGCCGCATGTCGCTCGGATAAGCGGGCTGGAAATTGTCGATATAGCGCGAGTCGAGCGTCGGATCGCGCAGCACCGGTGTGTGCGGCGGGATGACGGTTCCGATGTCGGTTCCGGTTCCGGCGGTCAGCGTGTTCGTCGGGGGGAGATCGATCAGCAGGCCAGTTTCCGCGCCGGGCGCAGGTGTTACGGTCGGCTTGGTCATGTCGATCGGATCGTGCTGCTGGGTCGGGACGGGTTTGGTGTCCTTGATCCGTGGCTGCGGCTTAGGCTTCTCGATGGGCGGCGGATCGTCGGGAAGCGGAATGTTGACGCCCGTCAGCACCGTTTCGATGTGCCGCGCGATATTGGGGGTCGCGAGCGTCAGGCCGAACACAATGACGCCACACATGGCAAGCGACAGCGTGACACCGGCAGGATCGAGCCCGCGCCGGTGGGAATACCGATCTGCATACATCGTCCATCTCCATCTCTGTAACCCGATCGTGCGCCGGGCGTGAAGAAGATGTTACATCATTACATTATTCATACAAGAGACAAAGTATCATGACTTGGCGGACGAAGTTACGGGACGCTATTCCACCCGTTCGTTTCGAGCGCAGTCGAGAAACCTTAGCCATCCGCTCCGCCATGTGTCTCGACTTCGCTCGACACGAACGGATGGGGGTCGCAATCCAATAAGGTCGTGCCGCTTTAGGCAGACAGGCGTGAAATGGCGCGTTCCTGCCCAATCAGCGGCAGTAAAGCCTTCATATCGGGACCATGATCATGCGCGGTCAGCGCACGGCGCAGCGGCAGGAACAGCGCCTTGCCGCTGCGTCCCGTCTCGGCTTTCAGCGCGGCGGTCAGTGCGTGCCACGGGTCTTCGCCCCACGGAATCGTGCCGGCGATCCGCGCGGCGGCGGCGAGGAAATCGGCATCGGCGGGGTCGCGCTCGGCCATGATCGGGCCTTCGATCACCTTCCACCACTCCGCCGAATCGGCCACGGTCGCGAGATTGGGCCGCACCGCCGCCCATTCCGCTGCGCCCATCCCAGCGGGCAGACGCGCCGCGACCGCATCGAAATCGAGCTGGTGCACGATCTTGGCGTTCAAACCCGCAAGCTCGGCCTCATCGAATCGCGCCGGTGCGCGCCCGAACACGGCGAAATCGAAGGTTTCGATCAGCGCCGCCGACTCGACCAGCGGTTCGACCGGCAAGCTCGTCCCGATCCGCGCGAGCAACGCGCGCACCGCGGCGGGCTCGATCCCGATCTCGCGGAAATGCTCTACCCCGAGCGACCCCAGCCGCTTCGACAATTTGCCCTCGGTGCCGACCAGCAACGCCTCATGCGCGAAGGCGGGCGGAGCGGCGCCCATCGCCGCGAACATCTGCAATTGCAGCGCGGTGTTCGACACATGGTCCTCGCCGCGCACGACATGCGTGATGCCCATCTCCATGTCGTCGATCGCCGAGGGCAGCATATAGAGCCACGACCCATCGGCGCGGCGGATGACCGGGTCGCTCATCGTCGCGGGATCGAGCTTCTGGGGGCCACGGATCAAATCGTCCCACACGATCGGCGCGTCATGATCGAGCTTGAAGCGCCAGTGTGGCATGACGCCATCGGCCTCGAGCGCGGCGCGATCGGCGTCGCTCAGCGCGAGCGCGGCGCGGTCATAGATCGGCGGCAGTCCGCGTCCGGCAGCGATCTTGCGCTTCAGATCGAGTTCCTGCCCCGTCTCGTAAGCGGGATAGATCCGCCCCGCCTCGCGGAGTTGCTGGAAACGCGCCTCGTACAGCGCAAAGCGCGCCGACTGCCGCTCCTCGCCATCGGACACGAGGCCCAGCCAGTCGAGATCGGCACGAATCCCCTCGACGAACCGCCCCTCGCTGCGCGCGGCATCGGTATCGTCGATCCGCAGCCAGAATTCGCCCGCGTTTTTGCGCGCCCACAGCCAGCAATGCAGCGCGGTGCGGATGTTCCCGACATGCAACATGCCGGTGGGCGAGGGGGCGAAACGCGTGCGGATGGTCATGGCGCGGGATTAGGCACCGCCGCAGGTCTCGACAACCCGTCCTAGCGACGCTTGGCGCCACTTGCGGCTGCGGTCGCTTCCAAATCTGCCGCTGCCGATCCCAAAGCGTCTACAGGAACGATGTGATGGAGACGCTCATTCGCGGCAAACAGAAAGGTGCTTCTGCTGCGCGACCAATAGTGCATTTTATCCCATTCATGCAGGCTCGATCCGGTCCGCGATTGATACTGCAGACCATCCGGCGACCATGAAACGGTTACTGGCTCCGCCAAGCTTGGTTGCTGACGAAATATCCGGCGTGCCGTGCGTGGCGCGTGCCAACTGACCGATGCGAGGCAAAGCGGCAGGAACAGGGCACAGAACCCGCCGATCATCGTCAGTCCGATCCGATCGCCCGCCGGACCGGCCGCGAGCCACGGCAGCGCCGCAACGGTACCGCCCAGCAATGCTGCCACCGCGATGACGATAACGGTACTTTTCCGCACGCCGAGCCGTACTTGCGCCCGGAGCGCCGCAGCATACTGCGCTTCCGTCCAGACAAAGGTCGTGCTGCCCGCCATCGTTTATGCCCTTTGCGCAAGTCCCAACTCGCTACTAAGGGAACATCGATCGGCGTGCAAAAGGGGCTGCCACCATGAAACTAATGACCGGCAATTCCAATCTGCCGCTGGCGCGCGATGTCGCGGCGTATCTCGAACTTCCGCTGACCGACGCGCTCGTCCGGCGCTTCGCCG
>JAIXZV010000373.1 GCA_027489365.1 Sphingomonadales bacterium | reverse complement strand
GCCTATGAAATGAACAGCCGGGTGGTGAAGACCGCCGACGAAATGCTGGCTACCACCAGCCAGTTGCGCTGACATGCGCCTGTCCCATGCCCTCGCGCTGAGTGCGCTGTTCATGCTTTGCGCGGCGCAGCTCCATGCCCAAGGCCCGGAGGCACCCGCGCCGCAAGTGAGCGTGCCGGTGCTCGACCACGCCGTCGCCAAGGGCGATCTGTTGTCGGCGGGCGACTTCACCACAAAGGATGTCGCCGAGACGGTCGCGCGTGGCCTGCCGCGCGCGAAGGACGTGATCGGCATGGAAGCGGCGCGCGCGCTGCCGGCGGGTGCGATGGTGCGCAGCAGCGACGTCATCCGTCCGCAACTCGTCCGGCGCGGCGAACCGGTCACAATCGCGCTGCGCGACGGCGGGCTGTCGATCACGACGCAGGGCCGTGCGCTGAGCGGTGGTGCCGCCGGGGATTTCGTCCGCGTCGTCAGCCTGTCGACCAACCACACGCTCGACGGCGTGGTCGAGGGTACGGGCGCGGTCCGCGTCTCGGCCAAGTGAAGCATTTCAGGGGCGCTGCCATGAAGAAGATCGTTTCGCTGATCGCGCTCTCCGCAACCTTATCGGGCTGCGGCGCGGTCGGACATTTGAAGGCCATCGGCAAGGCGCCAAAGATGACCCCGATGGAGCAAAGCCCGAGTCCCGTGGTCGAAGCGTCGCTGGGCCTGCAGGGTGCGACCAATCGCGCTGGCGGAATGCCGCTCGCGGCCGTCGCGCCGCCACCGCCGCCGAGCGCGTCGCTGTTCCGCACCGGGGCGGGTGCCTTCTTCCGCGATCAGCGCGCCGGGCGCGTCGGCGACATCCTGACGGTGCGCATCAACATCGCCGACAAGGCGGCGGTCGACAACAGCACGACGCGCACCCGCGCGGGCAGCGAGAAATCGGGCATCGCGGCGTTGCTCGGGCTGCAGACGCCGCTTGCCAAGGTGTTGCCCGGCGCGGTTGATCCCTCCAAGCTGGTCGATACCAATTCGACCTCATCCTCGAACGGTGCGGGTAATACGACGCGCAGCGAGACGATCAACATGACGATCGCGGCGACCGTTGTCGGGGTGATGCCGAACGGCAATTTGTTGATCCGTGGCAAACAGGAAGTGCGCGTCAATTTCGAGCTGCGCGAGCTGGTCGTGTCCGGCATCGTCCGGCCCGAGGACATCGGCCGCGACAATTCGATCCTCCATTCGCAAATCGCCGAGGCACGCATCAGCTATGGCGGGCGCGGGCAATTGACCGATGCGCAGCAGGCGCGCTGGGGCCAGCAAATCTACGACGCGCTCTTCCCGTTCTGATGCGCGATCGGTGGGCCGGGCGGTAACGTGCCGCTAACCTTAAATAAACTCTCCAGGCGATTTTGATTATCCCATATTTCTTCCCACAATAAAGGGCGAGCCGGGAGGTATCCGCGCCGCCGTGGGCCAGCGTTTCTGGCCCAAGCCGCAGAAGCGGCTTTTTATCCAAGAAGGAATGAACATGGCTCTTTCGGTCAACACCAACACCGGCGCAATGGCGGCTCTCCAGAGCCTGACCAGCACGACCAAGGCTCTCAGCACGACCTCGAACCGGATCACCACCGGCATGAACGTCGCATCGACCAAGGACAACTCGGCAGCCTATACGACTGCCCAGAGCCTCCGCAGCGATCTGGGTGGCCTGCAGTCGGTCAACTCGTCCCTGTCGCGCGCCAAGAGCGTCACGGACGTGGCAATCGCCGGTGCTGAGCAGATTTCCGACGTCGTCAACCAGATGAAGGCGAAAGCCTATCAGGCGGCCGACACGGGGATCGATCAGGCGTCGCGTGACGGCATCAACAAGGACTTCACGGCCCTTCGCGATCAGATCACGACGATCGTCAACGCGTCTGACTTCAACGGCACCAACCTGTTGAAGGCAAGCGGCGGGTCGGTTTCGGCCCTCCAGTCGCTGCAGGACGGCACTGCGGGCGGCACCTGGCAGCCGGATTCGCTGTCGGTCGCCAACCAGGGTCTCGACCTGGGCGGTTCGGTCATCACGGTTGCGGCCAGCGGCAACATCAGTTCCGCTGCTGCGGCCACGACGATGATCGACACGCTGACCACGACCCAGACCAACCTCGCCACGACGCTCAGCAACCTGGGTTCGGCTTCGCGTCAGATCGACGCGCAGTCCACGTTCACCAGCAAGCTGTCCGACGCGATCGAGTCGGGCATCGGCAGCCTTGTCGATGCCGATCTGGCGAAGGAATCGGCGAAACTGCAGGCATTGCAGGTCAAGCAGCAGCTTGGCGTGCAGGCTCTGTCGATCGCCAATCAGGCGCCGCAGACGATCACGTCGCTGTTCCGTTAAGGGATGGAGATACCCCGGGTTCGCCCGGGGGATCGCAGGAGGGCCGGGGTGGTTTGCCATCCCGGCCCTTTCGTTTTCGAGTGGCGTTCGAGCGGCGGCGCGGCCGCCGACAGCGCCATGCAGGGAGGAATCCGCGGTGTTTCCCAGAATTCGCGAGATCACGGACGCCTTTGGCGCGCGTCTGCGGGTCAGCGTGGAATCGCATCCGAGCGGCGCGCTGGTCGTGTTCGACCGCCCCGATCGCAAGAACTATAGTACCGCCGTGCTCGACCATTACGGCGTCGAAGTCTTCTGCGGCTATATCATGGCCGCGCGCTTGGCGCTGCCGAACGATTTGGCAGATGAATTCGTCGATGGTCCGTTCGCCGCCCGGTTCGGCCTGGAGCGCGGCGATCAAGTTGCTCTGGTGATGAAGCAAATCGGCGCCGGTCACGACTTTGCAATCCCCGCACCATTTTGGGACCGGCTCTATGCTGAACTGTGTGTGGTGATTGCCCATTCGCGCGAGCTCGGCCGACGTGCGGCAAAGCGGCTGCAATAGTCTTGCCCGGGCCTCATCCCTACCGCTTACGGACAATCCCTCAATATCGTCCCGGCGGCGACAGGACCATTGCGAGCCTACTTGCTCCTTGGTGTGACGTATTGGCGTCTAGGTGATGATATAGAGGATTATTCTCGTGTATTCGGACACTGTTATCGGTTCCTCCAACGACTCCAAAGCGGCGCAGGCTGGCTTGCAGCCGCACTATCGGGTCAGCCTGACCCTGGCGGTGAGCGATGCCAGCGCGCTGTGGAGTGCGGCGGTGGCGCGCTTGCTCGGCGCGCCCGGCATGGCGTTCGAGGATGTCGTGGCGGTGCTCGGCCCATGCGAGGATCCCGCGATCGGCGCGTGTCTCGCGACCCTCGCCAAACCCGACGGCGTTTCCGGCTGCCTGATCGATGATTTCTGGATCGATGCCTTCCCATCGATGCCGCCGCGCCTGGAAAGCGTCGGCCTGGCAGGTGAAGGGCGGGCCGACGCCGGCGACCGCGCGGCGCGGCGCTTGGTCACCCGCCGTCCGGCCGCCCCGGCGCTGCATGTTCTGGTCAATGCTGCCGTGCCGCGCACGCGCCTCGGCTGAAGTTCCCCCCGTGGCGGCCGTCCCCCCGGCCGCCACACCCCCCATTCCACCGACACAAAAAAAGACAGGCTGAGGGGGCAGCCTGTCTTTTTCTGTGTGCAACCAAATTCCGCTGGGCTGCGGAGCGAGACCCGGGAGCAAAAGGGGGGGCGCAACCGGGCCTCTGTTCCATCATAGCAACGAATTTGGCGGGTCGGCGTCGACGCGCAAAAATATTTTGAAGATTTTTTCCCGCGTGGTCAGCCCGCGACAGCCAGGCTGACCAGCTTGCCGACCGGCAGTTGCGCGCCGTTGACCCCGAGCGTGACCACGCCGTTCACGGCGTTGACTGCGGTGACGGTGCCGATGCTGCGGATTGTGATTGGGATCGTCGCGCCTGCGGCATTCTGCGCGCTGAGCGACAGCGTATAGGCACCGTCCGTCGCCTTCATCCCGTTGGGGAGCAAACCGTCCCAGCTATAGCTTCCGTTCTTGCCGGTCAGCGCGACCGTGCGCGTATCGACCACCTTGCCCAAGGCATCGGTGATCGTCGCGGTGCCGGTGGTGACGTCGCCGGCGGCGGCATAGGTCCAGCTCGCGGGCTTCGCGCCAAGGCCCGACACGGCGGTATCGAATTCCGCGTCGCGCCCGATGAAGCCTGCGGCCTGCGACACCGATTGCGTCGACAGGCTGGCGAGGATGTCCTTCAGCGTGCCGCTTTGCAGCACGCTTTGCTCGACCTGCGAATATTGGACGAGCTGCTGGGTATATTGCGCGCTGTCCATCGGGCTGAGCGGATCCTGGTTCTGCATCTGCGTGGTCAGCAGCTTCAGGAACATGTTGAAATCCGCGCCGATCGTGCTCTTGGCGGTGGCACCGGGCGCGGCCACGACGGGGGTGGCGGGGTTCTGGGTCGAGGCGATGAGGGACATGTCGGCAGGCTCCTATGCCATGAGATCGTAGCGGCCGCTGGTGCGCAGCGGGCGATAGGGGGTGTCGAACTCGCCGGTCGGCGCGGGATCGCCCGACGGGTCGCGCGTCGCGGCGCTATTCGACCACGGGCTGCGCGGCTGGCCACCGCTGCCGCTGCGATCGCCGCCGCCGTCGAAGCGCAGGCTCTGGCCGTCGCTGCGGAAACCGGCATCGCTGAGCGAGCGGGCGAGATCTGCGCTGTCACGGCGCAGCATGTCGAGCGCGACTGGACTGTCGGCGGCGATCACGGTGGTCAGGCCGCCGTGGTGATCGAACGCCATGCGCACCTCGATCCGGCCGAGTTCGGCCGGGGCGAGGCGCACGACGAGTTCATTGCCGCCCGCCGACACGCGCCGCGCGATTTCGACGCCGAGTTCGTGGCCGATCTGGCCGGGTTGCGCGGTGACGGTCGGGGTGTGCGTTGGCACGCGCGGCGCTGGATCGGGCGCGGGCGCGGCGAGTGGGCGGGGGGCCTCGGGCAGGGCGGGTAAGGCGATCGTCGGCTTGGCATCGTCCAGCGCGACGGGTGCGGTCGGCGCGTCGGGGACGGCGGGGAGCGCGTCGGCAAAGTGTGGCGCATCCGGCGCTGCGGCCGGGGACGACACGTCACGCATGGGGACGGCTGCGGCGCGCTCGGCGGAGGGTTGCGATGCGCGAATGCTGGGGCCGGACAAAGCGGAGATGGCGGCGCGACTTGGCTTTGCAGCATCGGGCGCAGGCTGAGCGGTGGATGGGAACGCGGCCACCGCCACCACCGGTAGCGGCACGGGCGCGGTCGGCGGCGCGGCATCGGTTGGGATCGCTGCGACCGGCGCGGCAAAGTCGGTGCCCGGCATCGCGGTGTCGGCTGCTGGAGATGTGTCGCGGTTCAGCGTCGGCCGCGGCGCTGCGGTGGCGCGCGGGGCTGGGTCGGTAAGCTCCGGGGCGGCTGCGGCGATCGGCGCTTCCGAAGCGAGGTTATCCGGCAGCGCCTGCCCTGCCGGTCGGCCGGACATGGCGCTCGGCGCCCGCTGGTCTGATGCTGTCTGGCGGGGCGCCGGTATCGTCGGGCCAGCGCCGCGCGGCGCGGTTGGCGTGGGAGCTACGGCGGTGGTCGGCCGTATCAGCGGCAGCGTTTGCGCGGCGAGAACCCCCGGCAGGGCGGTCGGGGCCGGCGGTGGTGCGTTGATTACGACGTCCGACGCGATTGTCGGAGCGTGATCGGGCATCGCCGGGGTTGCCGTCGCGGGAGCCTCTGACTCCGCGGCCTGCTGCCGTGGCGCGCTATGGCGCGGGGCGGGCGCGGTCGGGGCGTCTGCTTCCACCGGTTCGGTGCTGGGTTGTGGCGAGGATTCGGGCTGCGGCGAGTCGACGGCAATCGAGGTCGTCCCGCAGGCGGCTTCGGCGGGCGCTTGCGGCGTGGAATCTGTCAGGTCTGCGGGTTGCCTCGTTACCACGACCGTTGCCGGTTGCGAGGTCGGTTGCCGGGTATCGAGCGTGCGGTTGGTGCGCACAGGTACGGTATGCGGTGCAGCGGACGGTTGTTCGGCGAGGGCCGCGGTGGGCGGCGACGTGGGAACTTCGACCGTGTCGGGTGCGATCGCCGCTGCGGGCACCGCCGTGAGCGGTGCGACCGGCATGTCTGGCGTGTCCGGTTG
>JAIXZV010000214.1 GCA_027489365.1 Sphingomonadales bacterium | reverse complement strand
GATCCGATGCGCTTGCTGTTCGAGGGCCGCTTCGCCCCGACGCATGCCTTCGCCACATTCTACCGCTGGCTGCGCGAGGATTTCCGCGCGCACGCCGTGCTGCATTTCGGCACGCATGGCAGCCTCGAATTCATGCCCGGCAAGCAATCGGGCCTGAGCGCGGAGTGCTGGCCCGATCGGCTGATCGGCGATTTGCCCAACATCTATCTCTACGCCGCCAATAATCCGTCGGAGGGCGTGCTCGCCAAGCGCCGCTCGGGCGCGACTTTGGTGTCATATCTGACGCCAGCCCTCACCAATTCGGGCGTGTACAAGGGTCTCGCCGCGCTGAAGGCGTCGGTCGAGCGCTGGCGCGCGACCACCCCCGACAGCGACGAAGCGCGCGATCTGGCCGAGTTGATCGCCGATCAGGCCGAGGCAGTCGATCTCGACGGCAGCGACGTGACCGCGCTTGCCGCCAAACTCTACGAAATCGAGCGCGAGCTGATCCCGCAAGGGCTCCACGTCGCGGGCGAGGCGGCGACGCGCGAAGAGCGGATCGACATGATCGCGGCATCGTCCGATGCGCGCGGCGAGAAGCTGCCGCACGACACGATCCTTGCCCTGGTCGACGGCACGCTCAAGCTCGATACGCCGCTGCTCAAGGACATGGCCGCGCTCAACACCGCGCTCTCGTCCAACGGCGAAATCGACGGCCTCGTGCTGGCGCTCGCCGGGCGCTACATCCATCCGGTCACCGGCGGCGATTTGCTGCGCTCGCCCGAGATCCTGCCCACGGGCCGCAATATTCACGGCTTCGACCCGTTCCGCATCCCCTCGGCCTACGCCATGAAGGACGGTGCCGCGCAGGCGCAGCGGCTGATCGACCGTAGCCTCGCCGATTCCGGCCATCTGCCCGAGACGGTGGCGATGGTGCTGTGGGGCACCGACAATCTCAAGAGCGAAGGCGCGCAGATCGCGCAGGCAATGGCGCTGATGGGCGCACGCCCACGCTTCGACAGCTATAACCGGCTGGCGGGTGCGGAGCTGATCAGCCTCGAAGAACTCGGCCGTCCGCGCATCGACGTGGTCGTCACGCTGTCGGGTGTGTTCCGCGACCTGCTGCCGCTGCAGACCCGGATGCTGGCGCAAGCCGCATTGCTCGCGGCGCAAGCCGACGAGCCGCTCGAGCTGAACTTCATCCGCCGCCACGCTCTGTCGCACAGCGCCGAGCAGGGCTGCGACATCGAGACCGCCGCTTTGCGCGTCTTCTCGAATGCCGAGGGCGCGTACGGCGCCAACGTCAATCTGATGATCGACGATGGCAGCTGGACCGATCCGAACGAACTCGCCGACAGTTTCGAACGGCAAAAGGGCTTTGCCTACGGCGTGAAGGGCGCGCCGGTCCGCCAGGCCGCCGTGCTCGCCGCGGCGCTTAAAACCGTCGATTGCGCCTATCAGAACCTCGAAAGCGTCGAACTCGGCATCACCAGCATCGACCAATATGTCGATACGCTGGGCGGGATCAGCCGCGCCGTCACACGGGCAAAAGGAACGGCCGCGCCGGTCTATATCGGCGACCAGACGCAAGGCGTCGGCAAGGTCCGCTCACTGCAGGAACAGGTCGCGCTCGAAACCCGCACCCGCATCCTCAATCCGGTGTGGACCGAAGGCCTGCTGCGCCACGGCTATGAAGGCGTCCGTCAGATCGAGGGCAGCGTCACCACGACAATGGGCTGGTCGGCAACGACCGGCGAAGTTGATCCCTGGGTCTATCAGCGGATCGGCGAAACCTATGTGCTCGATGCCGAAATGCGCGAGCGGATTGCAGCCCTCAACCCGAAGGCGGCAGCGCGCGTCGCCAACCGCCTGATCGAAGCTTCCGAACGCAACTATTGGTCCCCCGACGCGGCGACGCTCGCCGCACTCCATGCCGCCAGTGACGAACTCGAGGACCGCCTCGAGGGTGTTGTTGCGGTGGCGGCATAAAGGAAAAAACGATGGCACTCCTCGACCCACCAGTCCGCGGCCTCGACGGCGAAGGTTCGCTCCAGGTCGGCCTCGACCCCAATGACCGGATCGGCAACGCCAAGGTGTTCGCGGTATACGGCAAGGGCGGGATCGGTAAATCGACGACCTCGTCCAACCTCTCCGCCGCTTTCTCGCTGCTGGGAAAACGCGTGCTGCAGATCGGCTGCGACCCCAAGCACGACAGCACCTTCACACTGACCAAGAAATTGATGCCGACCGTGATCGACGTACTCGAAACGGTCGAATTCCATGCCGAGGAACTCCGCCCCGAAGATTATATGTTCGAGGGCTATAACGGCGTGATGTGCGTCGAGGCAGGTGGCCCCCCGGCCTGCACCGGCTGCGGCGGCTATGTCGTCGGGCAGACCGTCAAATTGCTCAAGCAGCACCATCTGCTCGAAGAAACCGACGTCGTGATCTTCGACGTGCTGGGCGACGTGGTGTGCGGTGGCTTTGCCGCGCCGCTGCAACATGCCGAGCGCGCCGTGGTGGTCGCCGCCAATGATTTCGACAGCATCTTCGCGATGAATCGCATCGTCGCGGCAATCAAGGCCAAGGCCAAGAATTACGACGTGCGGATGGCGGGCGTGATCGCCAACCGCTCCGCCGCAACCGATGAGATCGACCGCTTCAATGCCGCGACCGGCCTGAAGCGGTTGGCCCACTTCCCCGATCTCGACGAGATCCGGCGCTCGCGGCTCAAGAAATGCACTTTGTTCGAAATGCCCTCGTCGCCCGCGGTCGATGCCGCGTGCCTCGAATATAAGCGCCTCGCTGCGCAGATGTGGCTGGGCTGCGATGCGCTCGATGCGCAGCCGATGAAGGACCGCGAAATCTTCGAGTTTCTGGGGTTCGAATGAGATGACGACGCAGACCTACGATCGCTTTCGCGGAAACCTCGAAACCTATTTCGACAAGACCGCGAGCAAGGCGTGGGAGCAGTTGACCTCGGATGCGCCGGTCAGCGGGGTGCGCGCTACCGTGCGCGCGGGCCGCACAGAAATGCGCGACACCTTGCTGTCGTGGCTGCCCGCCGACATGACCGGTCTGCGCCTGCTCGATGCCGGGTGCGGCACCGGCGCGCTTGCCGTTGAAGCCGCCGAGCGCGGTGCCGAGGTCGTCGCGATCGATGTCGCTGGCAGCCTCGTCGACATCGCCCGCAAGCGCGCGCCGAAAGGCCTCAATATCGACTGGCGCGTCGGTGACATGCTCGATCCCGCGCTTGGTCGCTTCGATCATGTCGTCGCGATGGATTCGCTCATTCATTACAAGGCGTTCGACATCGTCGCGGTGCTGCGTGGCCTGTCCGACCGCACCAGCGGATCGATGGTCTTCACCTTCGCCCCACAAACGCCGCTGCTGATGGTCGCACTCGGCATGGGCCGCCTCTTCCCGCGCAGCGACCGCTCGCCCGCGATCATCCCGGTGCGCGAGCGTTTGATCCGTACGCTGATCCGCAATGCCATGCCCTCGGCGCGGCTGGCCCGCGACCGCAAGGTTTCGGGCGGCTTCTACACCAGCCATGCACTGGAGGTATTGACCGCGTGAACCCCGCCGCCGACCGTGACCCGTACCTCGCCGCGCTCAAGGCGTCGCTCGCGCGCCCGGCCAAACCGGCGCGTGCGGTTGCTGTGCCGGCACCGGTCGAGGCGCTGAAGAGCGGCGCGTTCTGGAACCGGCTCGGCACGTCATTCCTGCCCTTTGCCGATGTCGCGACCAAGGAATTGCCGCTCAGCCGCTTGCTCAGGCTCTCGCTGTTTCAAGTGTCCGTCGGCATGGCCGCCGTGCTGCTGACCGGCACGCTCAACCGCGTGATGATTGTCGAGCTTGGCATGTCGGCCTCGATCGTCGCCGCGATGGTGTCGCTGCCCTTGCTGTTCGCACCGCTGCGCGCGCTGGTCGGGTTCAAATCCGATCACCACAATTCGCTGCTGGGGTGGAAGCGCGTGCCCTATATCTGGTTCGGCACGATGCTGCAGTTCGGCGGCTTCGCGATCCTGCCGTTCGCTTTGCTCGTCATGTCGGGCGGGGGCCAGGGTTCGCCGGTGTTCGGCCATATCGCCGCCGCGCTCGGCTTCCTGTTCATCGGCGCGGGGATGCACACGACGCAGACCGCTGGCCTCGCGCTCGCAACCGATCTCGCGACCGAGGAGAACCGGCCGCGCGTGGTCGCCTTGCTTTATGTCATGCTGCTGCTCGGCATGATGATCAGCGCGCTGGTCATCGGGCAACTCCTCGCCCCCTTCTCCGCAACGCGACTGGTGCAGATCGTCTCCAGCGTCGCGATCCTGACCGTCATTCTGAACGTCGTCGCCTTGTGGAAGCAGGAAGCGCGCAATCGCAGCGCAATGACCCCGCGCGAGGCGCGCCCGGTGTTCAGCGAGACGTGGCGGCACTTCATCGCGCAGCCTAAGACGCTGCGGCTGCTCGTTGCGGTCGGACTCGGCTCGGCTGCGTTCAGTATGCAGGACGTGCTGCTCGAACCTTATGGCGGACAGATCCTCGGCCTCTCGGTCGGCGCGACCACCACGCTCACCGCGCTGTGGGCGATGGGGATGCTCACGGGCTTTGGCCTGGCCGCCCGCGCGCTCGGCCGCGGCGGCGAACCCAACCGGCTGGCGGGCTTCGGCGCGACGGCCGGGATCGGCGCGTTCCTCTGCGTGCTGTTCGCCGGGCCGACCGGATCGGCCGCCTTGCTGGCGGTGGGGGCGATCATCATCGGTTTTGGCGGCGGGCTGTTTTCGGTCGGCACGCTGACCGCAGCGATGGGCATTTCGGACGAAGGCCGCACCGGGCTGGCGCTTGGCGCCTGGGGTGCGGTGCAAGAAACCTGCGGAGACATCGCGATCGCGATCGGAGCCTTTGCGCGCGACCTGATCTCGGCCGCGGCGGTAGCGCATGACCTGGGGACGACGCTCGCCGTCCCGACCACGGGCTATGCCTTTGTGTACTGCATGGAGATCGTGTTGTTGTTGGCGACACTGGTGGCGCTCGGGCCGCTGGTGCGTGTTCGCGAAAGTAAAACCGCGCTGCGTTTCGGCCTCACCGAATTTCCCATTTGATGGAATGCGAAGGATAGTGTCATGAACCTGCAACTGACCCACGGGATCGACGTCGCTTTAGTCGTACTGAACGCGTTCTTCCTCTTCTTTGTCGGGCTGGTGTTCTATTTGCGCCGGGAGGATCGGCGCGAGGGCTATCCGCTCGAACATGAGCTGACCGGGCGGCTCGAAAGCGAAGGCGGGATGCTGTCCTCGGCCCCGACGAAATTCTTCAAGCTGCCCTTCGGCCACGGCACCGTCAGCGCACCGACCAAGGGTCGCGAGCCGGTCTCCGTGCCGGGTGCGCGCAAGTCCGACTGGTTCCCCGGCGCGCCGATCGAGCCGACCGGCAATCCGCTGGTCGATGGCGTCGGGCCCGCCGCCTGGACCGAGCGCGCCAAGCGCCCCGATCTCGATTGGGAAGGCCATGCCCGCATCGTGCCGATGAGCAGCGCGGACGGCTTCTTCGTGGCGCGGCAGGATGCCGATACGCGCGGCTTTACGGTGCTCGGCTGTGACGGCGCGGTGGCCGGTACGGTGAGCGAGCTGTGGATCGACAAGGCCGATCGCCTGATCCGCTATCTCGAAGTCGAACTTAGCGCGGGCGGACGCCACGTGCTCGCCCCGATGACGATGGCGAGCGCGTCGCGTTCGCGCCGCACGATCACGGTCGATGCCGTGACCGCCGCGCAATTCGCCGATGCCCCCGCGATCGAGGGCACTGGCGTCATCACCC
Organism: Sphingomonadales bacterium; assembly: GCA_027489365.1. GTDB lineage: Bacteria > Pseudomonadota > Alphaproteobacteria > Sphingomonadales > Sphingomonadaceae > Sphingomonas. Next base: position 4,260 of record JAIXZV010000214.1, on the reverse strand, counting down.
TGTACGAGGAAGAACGCGTCCAAGGCTATTTCGGCGGCGGCTATCTCTACGCCACCGCCGCCCGGTCGGAGCCGCTGATATGAGGACCGAATATGAATCGGAGCCGATCCCGGGTCTGCCGGGGCTGCTCCCGAAGGGCGAGACCATCCTCTGGCAGGGATCGCCCGACTGGCGCGTGCTGGCACGTACTGCGTTTCACACGCGGCTGGTGACCGGCTATTTCGCAGCGCTGACCGCCTTCGCGATCGGCAATGCGGCGTGGCACGGCGTCACCGGCCTGGCCGATCTGTCGGGCGTGGCGATCACGCTGGCTGGCGCGGTGATCGGCGTGTCCCTGCTGCACCTGCTCGCATGGGCCACCGCGCGCGCGACGATCTACACGCTCACCGACCGGCGCATCGTGCTGCGTATCGGCATCGCGCTGCCCAAGTGCATCAATCTGCCGCTGCGCATCATCGGCAATGTCGATCTGCGCCCACGCCAGGCGGGCACAGCCGATCTCGCGATCAAGCTGACCAGCCAACAGCGCCTCGGCTATCTCGCCTTATGGCCGCACGCCCGCCCCTGGCACGTCAGCGAGCCGCAGCCGATGCTGCGCGCCGTGCCCGACAGCGAGAAGGTCGCGACGATGCTGGCGCGCGCCTGCCTGTCGATCCAGACCGATGGCCGGGTCGTCCCGATCGAAACCGCAACGCGCATGAGCGCCGTCACCGAACAGGCGGAAGCAGCATGAACACCACGCACAGCGACCATGTCGAAGTCCCGCGCGGCGCGCTGATCATGGCGGGCGTCCTCGTCATATCGGCGATCGCGGCGACCGCCACCATGCGCATCGCGCAAGTGCCGCCGGCGGCATCGCCCCCGTTGGTACGCGCCGCCGACCATGCGCAGATCATCAAGACCCGCACTTTGCGCTTCCGCGATCGCCCCGATGGCGCGGTCGAGATCCAGGATGTCGGCACCGGGCAGACCGCCTTACTGCTCGAACGCGGCAGCAACAGCGGCTTCATCCGTGGCGTGATGCGCGGCCTCGCGCGTGAGCGGCGGATGCACGGCGTCGGCGCCGAGGCACCGTTCGCGCTGACCTTGTGGTCCGACCGGCAATTGTCGCTAACCGATACCGCGACGGGTCGATCGATCGAACTCAACGCGTTCGGATCGACCAATCGCGCAACCTTCGTCGATTTGCTGACGCGCCCGGAGGCGCAGCCGGTCGCGCCGATCGCCGCTTCGGCCAGCCGTGGGGGGCGGAGCTGATGCTCGCGCTCGCCCGCACCCGCTTCGACACGCCCTGCCGGATCGAGGTGGAGCATAGCGACGAGCATTTCCACGCACATGTCGAGCTGGCCGACGGCGTGCCGATCTACCCCGGCGACAAGGTGCGCGTGCATGGCGAACCGATCGTCGTCGGCTTCGGCGAGAGTGCAGTGTTCAATCGCACCGCGACCGTCGAACGCGCGACCGCGATCGAGCGGCTGTGGACCAAATTCGCCGGTCATTTCGAAATGACCGAACTTTACGAAGTCAGTTTTACGCCGCGGAGGACAGCATGAACGCCGTCACGAAGATCAAGGCCGCGCCCGATGTGATGGCGATCGCGCGGGAAAACACCGTCCTCTCGCCGCGCTTCTACACCACCGATTTCGTCGCGATGGACAAGATCGACGTCACCCCGGTGCGCGCGGAATGGGACAAGTTGATCGCCGAGATGGTCGCCGATCCCAACAAGCTGCACTTCAAGCGCACCAACCAGTTCGATGGCGTGATCGAAAGCCTGCCCGATGGCCTGCGCGAGGAATTCATCGACTTTCTGGTAAGTTCGCTCACCGCCGAATTCTCGGGCTGCATCCTTTATGCCGAGATCCAGAAACGCGCGAAAAACCCCGACATTAAGCAGCTCTTCCGGCTGATGAGCCGTGATGAGAGCCGCCACGCCGGCTTCATCAACGATACGCTGAAGGATGCCGATATCGGGGTCGATCTCGGCTTTCTCACCAAGACCAAGAAATACACCTATTTCCGGCCGAAATTCATCTTCTACGCGACCTATCTGTCGGAGAAGATCGGCTATTCCCGCTACATCACGATCTTCCGGCATCTCGCGCGCCACCCCGAGCTGCGCTTCCATCCGATTTTCAACTGGTTCGAGGAATGGTGCAACGACGAGTTCCGCCACGGCGAGGCGTTCGCGCTGCTGATGCGCAACGACCCCAAGCTGCTGAGCGGCCACAACAAGCTGTGGGTGCGCTTCTTCCTGGTGGCGGTCTATACCACGATGTACGTGCGCGATCACAACCGCCCGCAATTCCACAAGGCGCTGGGCATCGATCCGAAGGATTATGATTTCCAGGTCTTCCGCGTCTGTTCGGAAATCACCAAGCAGGTCTTCCCGATGACGCTGGATACCGACAGCGCCGGCTTCCGCGCCGGGCTCGAACGGATGCGCAAGACCGCGCTCGCGATCGACGCGGCAAAGGCACAGGGCGGCGTGATCGGCGGGATCAAGAAGCTCGCCCTGATCGCGGTGGCCGGGGTCAATTTCGCGCGGCTCTATTTCCAGCCGGTCGTCACCAACACGGTGCCAGCGGACGTTCGGCTGGCACCGGTCTGGTGAGCGTTCCGCCGCTCCTCTTTGCGCTGGTGATGTGGTTCGTCGGGACGGCCGCGGTCGTCTGGCTCGACAGCCGCCCGCGCCACACCTTCGCGACGAGCTTCCGGCTGGCCGGGGTCGCGGCGCTGATCGCGCTCGGCGCAGTGGGGCAAAGCACCGCCGATACGACGTGGGTCGGGTCCTATATCGGGTTTAGCGCGGCCATCGTCATGTGGGGCTGGCACGAGATGGGCTTCCTGATGGGCTTCGTCGCCGGGCCGAACAAGGCCCCCTGCCCGCCCGACGCGGCCGGCTGGACGCGACTGAAGCTTGCCACCAACACCGTGATCCACCACGAAATCTCGATCGCGATCAACGCGTTGCTGCTGTTCGCGCTGTGCTGGGGCCAGGCCAATCAGGCCGCGCCGCTCACCTTCCTGCTGCTGTTCGTGTTGCGGTTGAGCGCCAAGTTCAACCTGTATCTCGGCGTGCCCAATCTCAGCGACGAAGTGTTCCCGGAACACCTCGCCTATCTCAAAAGCTATTTCCGCGTGCGCTGGATGAACCCGCTGTTTCCGTTCGCGGTTGCAGGCTGGGTCGCGATCACGATCTGGTCGTGGCTCGCCGCCGAAGCGTCGCCCGTGGGCAGCGGTGCCGCCGCCACCGCGACGCTGCTCGCCGGGCTCGCCGCGCTCGGCGTGGTCGAGCATTTGTTCCTTGTGTTGCCCATGCGCGATGCCAAGATGTGGACGTGGGCATCATCCACCAAAAAGACGGACGTGCAGCCGGTAAAACCGGTCGCGGTCGAATAGAATATCGGGGAGGGTAGAGTAATGGACTATCAGTCGTTTTTTCAAACCGAGCTCACGACGCTCAAGGACGACGGTCGCTACCGGATCTTCGCCGAACTCGAACGCCGCGCCGGTGCCTTCCCGCGCGCGCGGCATCATGTCGATGGTGCGGTCAAGGACGTAACGGTGTGGTGCTCGAACGACTATCTCGGCATGGGGCAGCATCCCAAGGTGCTCGCCGCGATGCACGAAACGCTCGATTCCTGTGGAGCCGGGGCCGGCGGCACGCGCAACATTTCGGGCACGACGCACCAGCACGTCCAGCTTGAGGCCGAACTCGCCGATCTGCACGGCAAGGAATCGGCTTTGCTGTTCACCTCGGGCTATGTCTCGAACTGGGCAGCGCTCGGCACGCTCGCCGCGCGGATGCCCAATTGCGTTGTCCTGTCCGACGCCCTCAACCACGCCTCGATGATCGATGGCATTCGCCACAGCCGCGCGCAATGCCTGCGCTTCAAGCATAACGACCCCGAGGATCTCGACCGGCTGCTCGCGACGGTCGAACCCGGCCGTCCCAAGCTGGTAGCGTTCGAAAGCGTCTATTCGATGGACGGCGATATCGCCCCGATCGCGGAGATTCTCGATGTCTGCGAAAAGCATGGCGCGCTGTCCTATATCGACGAAGTCCACGGTGTCGGCCTGTACGGCCCGCGCGGCGGCGGCGTGGCCGAGCGCGAAGGGCTGATGGACCGGATCGACGTGATCGAGGGTACGCTTGGCAAGGCGTTCGGCGTGATGGGCGGCTATATCGCGTCGACCAACGCCCTGTGTGACTTCGTCCGCAGCTTCGCCTCGGGCTTCATCTTCACCACTGCCCTG
>JAIXZV010000025.1 GCA_027489365.1 Sphingomonadales bacterium | reverse complement strand
GGTGCGGCCGAGGAAGCGCTTGCCTGGGTGCGCGCGGGCAAGGGGCCGATCATCCTTGAGATGAAGACCTATCGCTATCGCGGCCACTCTATGTCCGATCCCGCCAAGTACCGCTCGCGCGATGAAGTGCAGGCGGTGCGCGACAAGTCCGACCCGATCGATCACGTCAAGAAGCTGCTCGATGCCGAGGGCGTCAAGGAGGACGAGCTCAAGAAGATCGAGCAGGAAATCCGCAAGATCGTGAACGAAGCGGCCGACTTCGCCGAACAGACGCCCGAGCCCGATGCGGCCGAGCTCTATACCGACGTGCTGGTGGAAACTTACTGATGCCAATCGAAATCAAGATGCCCGCGCTTTCCCCGACGATGGAGGAAGGCACGCTTGCCAAATGGCTCGTCAAGGAAGGCGACGTCGTCAAATCCGGCGACATCATGGCCGAGATCGAGACCGACAAAGCGACGATGGAATTCGAAGCCGTCGATGAAGGCACGATCGGCAAGATTTTGGTGGCCGAGGGGACCGACAATGTGAAGGTCGGTACCGTCATCGCGACGCTGACTGCGGAGGGCGAGGAAGCCTCCGCCGTTGCAGCGGAAAAGCCTGCTCAGGCGGAAGCTCCGGCTGCCGCGCAGAAGGCGGAGGAACCGGAGGCACCCGCACCCAAAAAAGCGGAAAGCGGGACGGCGCAACTGATCACCGACAAGGTCGCCGAAGTGGCCGACCCGGCGATCCCGGCCGGCACCGAAATGGTCAAGCTGACGCTGCGCGAGGCGCTGCGCGACGGCATGGCCGAGGAAATGCGCCGCGACAGCCGTGTGTTCGTGATGGGCGAGGAAGTCGCGCAATATCAGGGCGCCTACAAGGTCACGCAGGGCTTGCTCGACGAATTCGGCGACAAGCGCGTGATCGACACGCCGATTACCGAATATGGCTTTGCCGGGGTCGGCACGGGCGCGGCGATGGGCGGTTTGCGTCCGATCGTCGAGTTCATGACCTTCAACTTCGCGATGCAGGCGATCGACCACATCGTGAACTCGGCGGCGAAGACGAACTACATGTCGGGCGGCCAGATGCGCTGCCCGATCGTGTTCCGCGGCCCCAATGCCGCCGCCAGCCGCGTCGGTGCGCAGCATTCGCAGAACTACGCGCCGTGGTATGCGAGCGTCCCCGGCCTGATCGTGATCGCCCCGTATGATGCGGCGGACGCCAAGGGGTTGCTCAAGGCCGCGATCCGCACCGAAGACCCGGTCGTCTTCCTCGAAAACGAATTGCTCTACGGCCGCACCTTCGAAGTGCCCGCGATCGATGATTACGTCCTGCCGATCGGCAAGGCGCGGATCATGCGCGAGGGCAAGGACGTGACGATCGTCAGCTATTCGATCGGCGTCGGGCTCGCGCTCGAAGCGGCGGAAAAGCTTGCGGGCGAGGGGATCGATGCCGAAGTGCTCGACCTGCGTACGCTACGTCCGCTCGACACTGCCGCAGTGTTAGCAAGCCTTAAGAAGACCAACCGGTTGGTGGTCGCTGAGGAAGGCTGGCCGGTCTGCTCGATCGCGTCGGAAATCCAGGCGATTTGCATGGAGCAGGGCTTCGACGACCTCGACGCACCGGTGCTGCGTGTCACCAATGAAGACGTGCCGATGCCCTATGCGGCGAACCTCGAAAAGCTGATGCTGGTCACCGCCGACAAGATCGCCGCAGCGGTGAAGCAGATCGTCCACCGTTGAAGGGCTTCGCCGGGGGCCAGAACCCCGGCGGATCAGCTCGAATAGAGGTTGCAGGTCAGCCGCGTCGCTGCCGGCGACGGGTTATAGAGCTGCGCGAAATCGCGCCGGTCGCGGACGATGAACGACGCGATGTAATTCAGCCGCGCCGGCGCGGTCAGCCACGTGCCGAACAGCGGCTTGGTCAGATAGTTGATTTCGACGAACATCACGCCGGAATTTTCCGGCGCGTTCACCAGCCCGCCGGTCGGCCCCATGCCGCTAGGCTTGGGCGTGCCGTCATAGGCGGCTATCGCGTCGGTACCATCGGTAATGGTAGTGGTTCCGTAGCTCGAATTGTACGCGCTGTCGGCTGCCGCGCTACCTTTCAACCCGAGGCAGCGTTGCCAGTGAATTCGCTGCTCGGCCGCTGAGGTCGCTGGGTCATAAGGCTGTTTGACGTTCTCTAGGCTCGACAAAATGATCCGGCCGTTGGTGGTCAGGTTGATACTGGCCCCCTGGAAGCGCGCGGCTTGCAGCACGTCGTTGACATCGACTTCGCGCAATTGCTGCGTCGACAGCGTGCTGTAGGTGCCGACGCGCGAGGCATTGTCGGCGAGATTGAGCGCGATCTGGCTGATCCGCAGATTGAGCAGCGCGAGATTGGAGACCTCCAGCCCATAGGCTCCGAGCCCCAGCACGAGCGGCAGCGCGAAGGCGAATTCGAGCAACGCAAGGCCGCTGCGGTCGCCGCCAAGGCTGCGCAGCGTGTGCTTGCGGGTGAAGAGGCGCGATAGAGCGGTCATGTGCAAATCGTCGTGTTGGTGGCTGCGACCTGAGTGGCGTAAGGCTGATTCTTCAACAGGGTCGTGGCGCTGATCGTCTGCGTGCTGGGCCAGCCGAACAGGCCGGCCACCGGGAACAGGCGACGATAGGTCATGGTCATGGTATAGAGCGTCACGGCGCTCGCCCCGCCCTGTCCCGCCGTGCCGGGATCGGCATCCCAAGAGCCATTGCCGTTCACGTCGGTGAAGCACTCGCCCGGATTGCGCACGCCGTTGCCGTTGGTGTCGGTGAAGGGTTCGGGCGCGACTTCGGCAAAGCTATCATAGCTTTTGCGTGTCGCGACGAAGGTCGCTGCGGGGGCGATCTGGCGCGCGATCGTCTGCACGCTGGCGTCGATCGTGTTGATGTTGGCAGCGCCGCCCTCGATACCCGAATCGCGCGCGGCCTTTTGTACCGCCCCGTTCAGCACCGACTGGGCATAGACCTGATACAGCAAGTCCCCCAGGCCCATCATCAACAGCATCATCACCGGGGCGACGATGGCGAATTCGATGATCGTCGCGCCGCGCCGATCGCGGCGCAGACGTGCGAGGATAGGCGCCTTCATCGCGTGAGCCGGAGCATCGCCAGCCGCTTCGCGATGCTGGCGAAGGCGGTGGACAGGCCGGTGCCATCGGCGGAAGCGAGCGCCTGTGCCGATGTCGTGGCGCACGCGGTCAATTGCGCATTGGCGGCCGTGTCGATCGATACCGTCCAGACGTCGATATTGCGCGCCTTGGCGGCTGAGCACATGGCGAGAAAGCGTGCATTGTGCAGGCTCACCAATGTCGCGCTGGACGAGTTGCCCGCATTGGACACGCGTTGGTCGTACGCCTCGACGCCGTACATGCTGTAATTGGTATTCGTCGGTGCCATGTCGCCGTCGGTGAGGAAGATGATCACGCGGTTGGGCGTCAGGCGGTTGGGCCAGGCCGCCGTATCGGCGCCCCACGGGCCATTCGGCGCGATCAGGCGCGTGCCCCAGATCATGCCGGTGTCATGATAGGTGCCGCCCATCGGTACGAAGTCGGCGGCGTTGACATAGGCGCTGATTTCGGCGCGCGTCATCACGCCGAGCCGCTTGGCCGGCTTGCCGCATGAGATGCGCCCCAGATCGCGCATATAGGTGTTCGGATACCCCGACGTGACGGGCGACGGATTGGAGTCGACACCGTAATTCGGCCGGTACCGCGTGTCATCGAGGTTGGTATAATCGGGTGTGCTGGTGCGCGTGTAAGTGAAGTCCTGCATGTGCGGCCACCAACGCTGTGCGCCGGTGGGGAACAGGTCGGGGTTCAGTTCTGAGGGAAGGCTGTTGATCGAGAAGCTCGTCGCGCCGGGATTGTCGACCGGGGTCTCGACGCAGCCGAGCCACTGCGTGGTCTGGCCACGGACCTTGGTCGGATCGACGATCGTGTTGCCGGAGACAAGCGGGTTCACGTCGATAGCGACCGGCTTATACTCCCATTGCGGACCCAGCACCTGGGTCTTGCTCTCGCACCTGCCAGTGCCGGAATTCCACGAATCGTAATCGCGCGTGGCTTGCCCATTCGAGCTGTTGTAGGTTTTTGCGGTTGCCGGGGTTCGGACGGAGCGGTTGCAATTGCCCGACGTGCGCCCGTTGTTGGTGTTGGTCGTGGTCGTCGAAATGACGTAGTCGGCATAGACTTGGCGCGATTGATAGGTCCGCGTTTCCGATCCGCTGCCGCCGACCAGATAGCTTGCCGATTTGTCGAGAATCGCCTGCCCGACATTGACCGAGGAGGTGTAGGTGACGAAGCCGTAGCGCACCTTGGTCGACGGGTCGGCATTGGCGGCGAAGGTGTCGTAGAAATTGAGCACGGCCGCGCGAAGCGCGGCGATGCGCGATCCCGATTTCTCGGTCGTGCCGACGCCGATGGTGCCCGCATAGCCGGGTACGCCGCTGCCCGACGGGCGCGTATAGGCGACCTTTGCGGCGGAGCCTGCATAGCTGTTGCAGGTCGCATCGTCATCCGAGGGCAGGCACGCCATCGAGCCCGTGGTGTCGAGCACGAACATGATGTCGGTATCGGCCACGTCGAACCGCGCCTGGCACGAGACGTTGAGCGTGATCGCATTGGTGCCGAACATCTTGGTGATGGTCATCGGCACCGAGGCGGAGGCCGTTCCCGCGACCTGATTGTCGCTGGTGCGCGTTGGCGTGAAGGTGACGGCGCTGGTGTTCATGAAGCCGAGCGTGCCGTTGGCGGGAACGTCCTTCTTGAAATTGTTGCCGAAGAAGGCCTGCGCCTGCGCCACCGCGTTTGAATCGAGCGTCGGACCGGGATCGACCATGAATTTGCGACCCGCGAGTGCGCCTGCGTCGCACGCTTGCTGCAGCCGTGCCTTCACGACATAGAGGCGGCTCATGTCGACGGCCGAGCCGACCAGCCCCGAGAGCGGGATCAGGAACATCGCCATCATGGCGAGCGTATTGCCGCGCACGTCGCGTGCCAGCGAGCGCAGGAAACCGCGCTCCTTGGTCCGCATTTTCGTTGCTGCCCCCTTCATGTCGCCATGGCCCCGTGGTCAAAATGCAGTTCGTGCCGCCTGCGCTATGCGGGAGAAAGCGATAACCGCGCCTCAAGGAGCATGGTTAACCGCCGTTAAGCGGATCGTTGGGTGCAGCGCGCAGTGACCGATGTGACCGATCCTGAGCGTGCGCTTGCGCTGTCCTATGCGCCGCCGGGTGCCCGCGCTGCGCTGGCCGCGCTGTTCGCGCTCGACGATACGCTTGGGCAGATTTTGCGGACGACCCGCGAGCCGCTGGTCGGGCAGATGCGGCTGACCTGGTGGCATGAGGCGCTGTGCGCGCTCGATACCGCGCCGCCGCCCGCGCAGCCGGTGCTGCAGGCGCTTGCCGCCGAAGTGCTGCCGCGCGGGGTAAGCGGCGCGCGGCTGGCGGAGCTGATCGACGGGTGGGAGGTGTTGCTTGAGGCCGATCCGATCGGCGAGGCCGATGTGATCGCGCATGGCGAGCGGCGCGGCGCGGCGTTGTTTGCTGCGGCGGGAGCCGTTCTGGAGTGTCCACCTGCCGACCGCGTCGCGGCGGCCGGGGCAGGGTGGGCCTTGGCCGATCTGGCGACGCATGTGCGGGATGCGCAGGTTGCGGCACGCGCCGCGACGCTGGCGCGGGGCAAGCTTAATGAAGCGATGGCTGGGCGCTGGAGCCGGGCCGAGCGGGCGCTCGGCGCGCTGGCGCTGATCGCGCGGATGAATCTGGCCGATCGGGCAGTGCCCGCCGCCCCCAGGCGGGTCGCGCGGCTCGCCTGGCATCGCTTGACCGGGCGATAGGCTTTCGCAGGCGGTCGGAGTGCGATAGCCTCCACCGATCGATCAGCGGGAGGGCGCGCGATGTGGCGGTATCTGGTGGGCGGTCTGGCGGCGCTGGCGCTGGTCGCGGCGGGGGTGTTGCTGTTCAATCGGGGCAGTCGATCGGTGGCGGCGCTGCCCTCGGCACCGTTTGCGCTCGCGCAGACCGCTGAGGACGGCGCCTTGCCCGACAGCGTCCCGCAAGCGAGTGACCGGACGCGCGAACAGAAGCGCTTCGACCGCTATGACAAGGACCGCAACGGTGCGGTGACGCGCGAGGAGTTCCTGGCCAACCGGCGCAAGGCTTACGCCAAGCTCGACACCAATCACGACGGGACGCTGTCTTTCGACGAATGGGCGATCAAGGCCGAGACCAAGTTCGCGGTGGCCGACGCCGACAAATCGGGGGCGATGAATGCGACCGAATTCGCTACCACTGCGGTGAAGCGCAAGCCGCCGCGGGTGCGGCGCGATTGTCCGCCGCCTGCTCCGACCAAGGCGGATGCGGCGGAAGGGGAGGACTCCTAACCCGTTCGTGTCGAGCGACGTCGAGACACCTGCGCCCGGATCGGTGTCTCGACGTCGCTCGACACGAACGGGATGGGTGGCCCGTATCCCGCTTAAGCCGCCAGCCAGACCCCCAACGCCGCCCGTGCGCGTTCGGTGTACAACTTCTTGCGGTCGGCCTTCTTGGTGCGGCCGGTGATCGGCGGGAACAGGCCGAAATTGACGTTCATCGGCTGATAGGTCTCCGCTACCGCCGCGCCGGTGATGTGGTGCAGCAGCGCGCCGAGCGCGGTTTCGACCGGGGGCGGGGTCATCGCCGCACCGCCCAGCTCGGCCGCCGCGAAGCGCCCGGCGAGCAAGCCGATCGCGGCGCTTTCGACATAGCCTTCGCACCCCGTAATCTGCCCGGCGAAGCGGATGTTGGGGCGTGCCTTGAGCCGTAGCGTCTCATCGAGCAATTCGGGCGAGCGGATGAAGGTGTTGCGGTGTAGTCCGCCCAACCGCGCGAACTCGGCGTTTTGCAGACCGGGAATGGTGCGGAACAGGCGGACTTGCTCGGCGTGTTTGAGCTTGGTCTGGAAGCCGACGATGTTCCACAGCGTGCCGCTGGCATTGTCCTGCCGCAATTGCACCACGGCATAGGGCCAGCGCCCGGTGCGCGGATCGTCGAGCCCGACCGGCTTCATCGGGCCGTAGCGCAGCGTGTCGACCCCGCGCGCGGCGGCGACCTCGATCGGCATACAGCCTTCGAAATAGGGGACGTCTTCCCATTCCTTGAACTCGGTCTTTTCGCCCTCCATCAGACCGGTGTGGAAGGCGAGATATTCGTCCTTCGTCATCGGGCAGTTGATGTAATCTTTCGTATCGCCCTTGTCCCAGCGCGAGGCCATCCAGGCGATATCCATGTCGATGCTGTCGAAATGGACGATCGGGGCGATCGCGTCGAAAAAGGCGAGCGCGTCCTTGCCGGTCGCGCCGCCGATCTGGTCGGCGAGCGCGGGCGCGGTGAGCGGGCCGGTGGCGACGATCACCGGGCCGGTGTCGGGCAGGGTGTCGACGCGTTCGCGGACGATCTCGATATTGGGGTGCGCCGTAAGCGCGGCGGTGACGCCTTCCGAAAAGCGATCGCGATCGACCGCGAGTGCGGAGCCTGCGGGCACCTTGTGGATGTCCGCCTCGCGCAGGATCAGCGAGCCGAGCGTGCGCATTTCCTGATGGATCAGCCCGACCGCATTGCTGTCGGCATCGTCCGAGCGGAAGCTGTTCGAACAGACGAGTTCGGCGAGGCCATCGGTCTGGTGCGCCGGGGTCATCTCGCCCGAGCCGCGCATTTCGGAGAGCTTCACGCGGAAACCGGCCTCGGCGAGCTGCCAGGCGGCCTCCGACCCGGCGAGCCCGCCGCCGATGATGTGGATCTGGTGTGTCATGCCCTGGGCTGTAGCGGGGGCGGGGCGGGGTGGCAAAGGGTGGGCGGGTGTTGGGAATGGCTTAAAGTCACACGAGAGTCACACCAACGACGGGGGAAGCGGGCGGTGGGAGATGCTTAAAGTCACACGAGTCGCACCATTGGCGCCGTTTTTGGGGCGCTTGGTCTGGGGGATGTCGACGGTTTGAAAGAGCGGGTTTGCCGAGGCTGACAGATCGACGGTTTGTAGGACAGAGCGAATGTGTGGAGGTGGTGATTGCAGCCATCCTGCTTTGGCTTAAAGTCGCGAGATGATCGGAACCGCAAAAACGACATCACGCGATCTAAGGCACGCTGGCGTATTCATAGATCATGCTGTTTTAACCGAAGCCGACTTGGAATGGCTGGGCACCGTCGAGCGACTCGTTTTGTGGAATGTGTCCGTACCCCCAGACTTCCTGAGCCGCTTGCCATTGCTGTGGTGGATCGACTGGCGCGGAGGAAGCGCAAAGCAAAATCTGGGGCAAATCGGGTCCTGTACAAGACTTCGTTATCTTGCGCTAAACCAGATTCGAGGTTTGTCGGATCTAAGCTTTATTGCGTACCTTTCTAATTTGGAGATGATTAAGCTATACGGCCTCTCCAAGATTGCCATTTTGCCGTCGATGAAAGGAATGACCATGCTTCATCGCGCGCAGCTTGGACAGTTGTCTTCGCTCTCCTCTATCGGATCTATCCTTGCGGCACCAAATCTCCGAGAGCTTGAGCTGCACAATCGTGTGGGAGTCTCGCCTGAGGATGTAGAAATGATGCGAAGCCACCCTACGCTCTCTACCTTTGAGTGGTACGGCGAAAACATTCCCGTGAAGATGTGGAAGCCGGTGCGCGAAGCTGTTGGGCTTCCTTTGACCAAAGCTATGTACCCAGAAGCATGGTTCGGACTGGCTGATTGACGTCCAAAAATGCGGGCGAAACCCGACGTTCATTGTTTTCCAGCTCGCCCCTGCCTCACCGCCACACCTCCGGAAACACCAGCCGCTCCCGCGCCACCACGTCGGGCGCGGCGTTGGCGATGCGGTGGGCGAGGATACCGAGCCGCCGGACCGGCACCGCCGGGTAGAGGTGGTGTTCGAGGTGGAGGAACATGTTGTAGGTCGCGAGATTGACCAAGGGTGAGCGCTGCGTCCGGGCGATGTCGTCCTCGGCGCAATCGTGGTGGGTGATCCAGACGGCGAACAGGGCGGTCAGGCACTGCGCGACCAGCATTGCGGCGACGTGATAGAGCAGCACCGTCTGCAGCGTGACGAGCGCGGCGGCGACGACGGCGAGGTTAAGCGCGCAGTCGATCCGCATCCGGCGGCGCAAGGCGGGCGTGCCGTGGCGCCATGCATCGGCGTGGTTGCGCAAGGGGAAGCGGGGGCCTTCGCGCAGGACTTGCCAGAAGGTCATGCGGCCGCACGCGCCCTCGGTGTCTTCCTGCGTGCCGAGGTGGCGGTGGTGGCGCAAATGGTTGAACGCGACGGCGTTGTTCGACCCGAGCATCACCGCGCTGAGCGCGTGCATCACGATGCGGTGCGTGCGCCTGGTGAAGCCGAGATTGCCGTGGATCGCCTCGTGATTGAGCCGCAGCGCTGTCAGGAAGAACATGAAGGACGCCGCCGCGGCGAGCGGCCATAGCCCCATCGCCGCGAGGGCCCAGCTCGCCGCCAGCCACGGCAGCGGGTGGAGGCATTCGAGCAGCCCGTCGCGCGGGCGCATCCCGACGAGATCACGCCATTCCACTGTGCCGAGGCGCTGGCGGTAGGTTGCGACGGTCTGCATTCCCATGATCTGCACTCCCTGTTATGTTCAGAGCGGTTTGTAATCGCACCGGCTAACCTCACCCCGTTCGTGCTGAGCCTGTCGAAGCACAGTATGCCTCGATCGGGCCGGTCGCTCGTGGCACGGGCCCTTCGACAGGCTCAGGGCGAACGGGGCTTGGGGATTGGTCAGTTCACAAATTGGTCAAGATTACCGAGTCATGCTCGCGTCGGTGCGGGTGCTGTGGGCGGCGGCGAGCGGGCGGGCCTCGATCCAGCCGCTGACCTTGCGGCCGAAGCGGGCGATCGCGCTCATGTTGAAGAAGTGCATCGCGCCGAGCACGAGCACCGCGAGCCCGACCTTGCTGCTGAGGAAGCGCATCGCTCCGGTGAGCGTCGTCGGCTCATTGCCGAGGCTGAGCGTCAGCGTGATGAAGCCGATGTTTACGAGGTAGAAGCCGACGACGAGCAAATGGTTGGTGGACCTTGCGAGCGTCTCGTTCTGGCCGAAGCATTGGATGAGGAACACCTCGCCATTCTTCGACAGCGTGCGCGCGACCCAGATCGTGATGGCGAGGGTGATTGCGAGATAGAGGAGGTAGGCGGTCTCGACCATGATGAACCCCTGTGACTGTTATTTCTGTAAAAACTGAAATAGGAAGGCGTGGCTAAGGCGGGGGAGGGGCGCGTTGCATTGCTTCAGCCCTTTTGCTTGCCGCCGGGGATGAAGCGCGCGACCTTGCCGCCCAGCTTCATCAGCGTGACGAGGGTGGGTTTGGGCAGGACCTTGACCTGTTCGTACCAGGTGCCGAGCGTGGCGAGGAATTCGTGCATCCGCACGATGCGGTCGCGGACGTGCGCGGGGGCGGCGGGGTCGGCCTTGAGGCGCTCGGACAGTTCGGCGAGGAGCGCGATGGTCGGGTCGATCTCGCGGCGTTTGCGCTCGGCGACGATCCGCATCAGCATTTCCCACAGATCGCCCTCGGCGACGAAATGGTCGCGGCGGTCGCCCTCGACATGGACGCGGCGGACGATGCCGTAGCTCTGCAATTCCTTCAGCGCGGTGGAGACGTTGGAGCGGGCGAGGCAGAGCGCCTCGACGATCGCTTCGGCATCGACGGGTTTTTCGGAGAGATAGAGCAACGCATGGACTTGCGCGACCGAGCGGTTGACGCCCCAATGCGTGCCCATCTCGCCCCAGTGGAGGATGAAGGCTTTCGCGTCGGGATGGTCGAGCAGGGTCACGGAGAACTCCAATTTCTGTAAAGACAGAAATAACAGGATTTGTGGAGGAGTCAAATCGGGCTTGGTGCTTCACCCCGGCGAAGGCCGGGGCCCAGTAGCGAAGCGTCGGGAAGGATGTGCTGCGCTCTATTACTGCAACCTGCGCAACTGGGCCCCGGCCTTCGCCGGGGTGGAGCCTTGGGATGTGGGGTGCAGCGTTTGGGGCAGAGCACTTGCCGCGTAGCGCGACTTGGCACATCCCATGAGCATGACCATCCGACTACCCAAACCCGCCCTCTTTGCCGCCGCCTTGCTCGCGGGCCTCAGCTATTGGGCGGCGAGCCATATCCTGCCGAGCGGCGCGGTGCTGGCGGCGTGGAAGGGGACGGGGGTCGCATTGCTCGCGGTGTGGGCATTGGTGTCCGCGCCGACGACCGCCGGACGGTGGATTGCGGTGGTTCTCGCGTTCGGCGCTTTGGGCGATGTGTTGCTGGAGACGTCGGGGCTCACGGTCGGAGCGGTCGCGTTCCTGATCGGGCATCTGCTGGCGACCGGCCTCTATTGGTCGCGCCGCCGCAGCGGGCGCGAGGGGACGACGCCGGCGATCCTGTTGATGCTCGGCGTGCCGCTGACCGCTTATGCGCTCTCGAGCAGCCCCGGCGTGTTGCTCTACGGGCTGGCGCTCGGTGCGATGGCGGCGACGGCGTGGATCAGTCGGTTCCCGCAGCGGTGGGTCGGGGCGGGGGCGGTGCTGTTCGCGCTGTCCGACCTGTTGATCTTTGCGCGGATGGGGCCGCTGGCCGGGTCGATGGTACCCACATTGCTGGTCTGGCCGTTATATTTGGCCGGGCAGGCGATGATCGCGTTCGGCGTGGTGACGGCGGAGCAACGCAGTGAAGATTTACACGATCGGCTATGAAGCCACGACGATGGCGGATTTCCTCGCGGCGTTGACGCGCGCGGGGGTGCAGCGTGTGATCGACGTGCGCGCGCTGCCGCTGTCGCGGCGGCCGGGGTTTTCGAAGACATCGCTCGCGGCGTCGCTGGCCGAGGCGGGGATCGGCTATGTCCATCTGAAGGCGCTCGGCACGCCCAAGCGCGGGCGCGATGCCGCCAAGAAGGGCGACGTGGAGACGCTGGAGGCGGTCTATGCCGACCAGCTCGACCTGCCCGAAGCGCAGGCGCAGGCGGCGCAGATGCTGGCTCTCGCGGCCGAAATGCCGAGTGCGTTGCTGTGCTATGAGCGCGATCCGCAGCATTGCCACCGCACGCTCCTTCTGGCGGCGGAGGGGCAGGGGGCCGAGGTGGTGGACCTCTACGCTTAGCCCGCGACCGGGAGTTTGACCCTGCCGCCCTCGTCGCGCTCCAGCGGGCCATAGGCGATCACCGTCTCCAGCAGCAGCGGGCCACCGTACAAATGCGGGAAGAGCTGGCCGCCGCGCGATTGCTCCCACTTCAGCCCCGCGCCGAACGAGTCGAGATCGACCGCCGCGACGTGCAGGTCGGTCTGCCCGGCGAAATGCTTGTCGACGGTCTCGGTCAATTGCTCGGCGGTCGAGAGGTGAATGTAGCCGTCGGCGAGATCGACCGGTGCCCCGGCGAAGCTGGCGTCGGCCTCCAGTGTTGCCATCTGCTCGGTGGTGAGGACCTTATAGGCGGTGTTGGGGAGGTCGGTCATTGCGGGCTTTCTGTCGAGAGTATATTTGTACCAGATATTGGTATCGCGTGAGGACCGGCATGGCTTCGAAAAATACGTCTGTGTCGCTCAGCGACCATTTCATCGACTTCGCTGAGCGGCAAGTGGCGAGTGGGAGATACGGCTCCACCAGCGAGGTTGTTCGTGCAGGATTGCGCTTGCTGGAGACGCAGGAGGCGGCGCTGGACCGGTTGCGCGAGGCTATCCGCGAAGGTGTCGAAAGCGGCCCCGCAGAGCCGTTCGAAATGGCAGAGTTCCTGGATGAGATGCGTCGCGAGCATGAAACACGGTGACGCGATCTGTCCGGCTCCGCCCTCGGGCGCGGCGCGACTTACGCGAGATATGGAAGTATTCCGCCGGGCAATGGGGCGTGAACGGCGCCGACGGCTCTGTTCGGCGGCTGTTGGCGCGGATTGACACCTTGGCGACGAGCGGTCGTCGCGCGCGCCCGGCGGACCATTTGTATCCTGGCCTGTTCCAGATGAAGGTCGCCTCTCACCTCATCTTCTTCCTGATCGATGACGGCGAAATCGACGTCGTGCGGTTGCTCCACGAACGCATGGATGCAGCCGCACGTCTTGCCGAGGATCTTGCGCCTAACCCCTGATCAGGCCCCGTCCTCCGGACCCGCCGCGCTGTCGTCGCTGGTGTTTGCGCCTTCGTCCGGGGCCAGTTCGACCGCGGTCAGGTCGCGGACGTCGGCCTCGGCGTCGCCTTCGGCTTCCTCGATCCGGGCGGCGGAGACGACGTGTTCGTTCTTGCCGACGTCGAACAGTTTCACGCCCGCCGAATTGCGGCCGATCACGCGCATCGAGCCGAGCGTGGTGCGGATCACCTTCGCCTGATCGGTCACCAGCATCAATTGATGCCCCTTGGTCGCGGCGAAGCTCGCCACGACGGCACCGTTGCGCGCGATATTGTCGATGTTGGTGATGCCCTGGCCACCGCGCCCGGTGCGGCGATAGTCATAGGCCGAGGACAATTTGCCATAGCCATTGGCGCAGACCGTCAGGATGAACTGTTCGCGCGCGACCAGTTCCTGATAGCGGGCCGGGTCCATGTTGGGTTCGCCTTCGCGCTCCTTCCACGGTGCGAACTTGAGATATTCCTCGCGCTCGTCGGGCGTTGCGCCGACGCGGTGGAGGATCGACAGCGAGATGACCTTGTCGTCGCCCTTGAGCGCCATGCCGCGGACGCCGGTCGAGTTGCGGCTCTGGAATTCGCGCACTTCGTTGGCGGCGAAGCGGATCGCCTTGCCGGCGCGCGTCGCGAGCAGGACATCATCCTCTTCGCTGAGCAGCGCGACGCCGATCAGGCGATCGTCTTCGTCAATGCCCTCGAACTTCATCGCGATCTTGCCCGCGGTCGGGATGTTGGCGAAGGCGTCCATCGCGTTGCGCCGCACGCTGCCGTTCGCGGTGGCAAACATGACGTGGAGCTTGGCCCACTCCGCTTCGTCCTCCGGCAGCGCGAGCACGGTCGAGATCGTCTCGCCCTCGGC
>JAIXZV010000399.1 GCA_027489365.1 Sphingomonadales bacterium | reverse complement strand
GATCTCGACGATGTTCAAGCTCACGTCCGAGCTGGTCATCTTGCCGAGCTGACGGCGCAGCTTTTCGATGTCCGCACCCTTCTTGCCGATGATGACGCCGGGGCGTGCCGCGAAGATCGAGACGCGGCACAGCTTGGCCGGACGGTCGATCACCACCTTGGAGATCGCCGCCTGCGGCAGCGTCTTCAGGATGAACGCACGCATCTTGAGATCTTCGAGCAAAAGACGACCGTAATCGGCGCCTTCGGCATACCAGCGGCTGTCCCAGGTGCGGTTGATCTGCAGGCGCAGACCGATGGGGTTCGATTTCTGGCCCATTACGCTTCTTCTTCCACTTCGCGAACGACGATGCGCAGGCGGCTGAACGGCTTCAGGATGCGGGTCGACTTGCCGCGACCACGCGTTGCGAAACGCTTCATCACGATCGACTTGCCGACCGATGCTTCGGCGACGACCAGCGCGTCGACGTCGAGGTTATGGTTGTTCTCGGCGTTGGCGATGGCCGAGGCCAGCACCTTGCGCGCCTCGATCGCCATACCCTTGGTCGAGAATTGCAGGATGTTCATCGCATCGCCGACCGGCTTGTTGCGGATGAGCGCTGCAACCAGGCCGAGCTTCTGCGCGGAACCACGGATCTGCGTGCCGACCGAGAGGGCTTCCTTCTCGCCGACGTTGCGGGGGGATTTAGCCGTCGACATTAGCGCTTGCCCTTCTTGTCCGCGGCGTGGCCGGGGAAATAGCGGGTGGGTGCGAACTCGCCGAGCTTCATGCCCACCATGTCCTCGTTCACCGACACCGGCACGAACTTGCGGCCGTTATAGACGCTGAACGTAAGGCCGACGAACTGCGGCAGGATCGTCGAACGACGCGACCAGGTCTTGATCGCACCGCGCGCGTTGGTTTCCTGCGCGGTTTCTGCCTTCTTTAGCAGATGAAGGTGCACGAACGGACACTTCCAGACTGAGCGAGCCATCTTAGCCCTTCCTCTTCGTCGAATGACGCGAACGGATAATCATCTTGTCCGTCGCCTTGTTGTGGCGGGTGCGCGCACCCTTGGTCGGCTTGCCCCACGGGGTAACCGGATGACGGCCGCCCGAGGTCCGGCCTTCACCACCGCCGTGCGGATGGTCGACCGGGTTCTTGGCAACGCCGCGGGTCAGCGGGCGGATGCCCAACCAACGGTTGCGACCGGCCTTGGCGAGATTGGTGTTGCCATTGTCGGGGTTCGACACGGCACCAACCGTCGCCATGCAGTTCGCATGGATGTAGCGCTGCTCGCCCGAGTTGAGGCGGACCATCACCATGCCCTTGTCGCGGCCGACGATCTGCACATAGGTGCCAGCCGAACGGGCGATCTGGCCACCCTTACCCGGCTTCATCTCGACGTTGTGGACGATCGTGCCGACCGGCATCTGGCCCAGCTCCATCGCGTTGCCCGGCTTCACGTCGGTCTTCTTGTCGGCGATGACCTTGTCACCCACCGCGAGACGCTGCGGCGCGACGATATAGGCAACGTTGTCCTTGCCGTCTTCGGTCTTGCCGTAGTTGATCAGCGCGATGAACGAGGTGCGGTTGGGATCGTATTCGATCCGCTCGACCGTGCCCTCGACGCCCCACAACCGACGCTTGAAGTCGATGATGCGGTAACGCTGCTTGTGGCCACCGGCGATCCCGCGCGAGGTCACATGGCCCTTGTTGTTGCGGCCACCGGTCTTGCGCTTGCCTTCGGTCAGCGCCTTGACGGGGCCGCCCTTGTGCAGACCGGACCGGTCGATCAGGATCAGGCCGCGGCGTGCCGGGCTGGTCGGATTATAATGCTTGAGTGCCATTACGCTTCAATCCCCGTCGTCACGTCGATGGACTGGCCGTCCTTCAACGTCACGATCGCCTTCTTGATGTCGGAACGGGTGTACGGCGCGCCCTTCCAGCGCTTCGTCTTACCCTTCTGGACGATCGTGTTGACGCCCAACACGGTCACGTCGAACAGAGCCTCGACCGCAGCCTTGATCTGCGGCTTGGTCGCGTCGTTAGTGACCTTGAACACGACGGCGTTATGCTCGCTGAGCAAGGTCGCCTTTTCGGTGATGTGCGGTGCGACGATCACGTCATAATGACGCGCGTCGATCGCGGCTTTCTGCTTAGCCATTGAAGCGCGCCTCCAGCATGTCGACGGCAGCGCGGGTCAGGACCAGCGTGTCGTGCTTCAGGATATCGTAAACATTGGCACCAGCGGCCGGCAGCACGTTGATCGTGTGCACATTGCCCGCGGCGAGCGCGAAGCTGGTGTCGACTGCATCGCCATCGATGACGAGCGCGGTCTTGCCTGCGCCGAGCTTCGCCCAATCCGCCAACAGCGTCTTGGTCTTGTTCTCGGCAACCGTGAGGCTGTCCATGACGATCAGCGTACCGGCCTGCGCATGGCTCGACAGCGCCATCTTCAGACCGAGCGCGCGAACCTTCTTGTTCAGCGACGGATTGAAGTCGCGGACGCGGGCGCCGTGCGCCTTACCACCACCGATGAACACCGGAGCGCGGCGATCGCCATGACGGGCGGTACCACCACCCTTCTGGTTGCCGAACTTCTTGCCGGTGCGGGCAACATCGGCGCGCTCACGCGTGCCACGTGCGGTCGCACGACGCTTTTCGAGCTGCCAGGTAACAACGCGGTGCAGGATGTCGGCGCGCGGATCGAGACCGAAGACCTCGTCGTTGAGCTCCACGTCCGTGCCGGTCGCACCATCGAAAGACTGAGATGTAACCTTCATGATCAGCCCTCCTGGCCGTCGGTCGCATCCACGGTCGCTGCTTCATCAGCAGGCGTGTTCGCGGGAGCGGTGTCGTTATTGTTCGCGACCTGCTTCAGACCAGCGGGGTACGGCGCATCGGCGTGACGCGCGACCTTGACCGAGTCCTTGACGAGCAGCCAGCCGCCCTTCGAGCCAGGGACCGAACCCTTGACGAAGATCAGGCCGCGCTCGACGTCGGTCGAAACGATTTCGAGGTTCTGCTGGGTGCGGTTCTTGTCGCCCATGTGCCCGGCCATCTTCTTGTTCTTGAAGACCTTGCCCGGATCCTGGCGCTGACCGGTCGAACCGAGCGAACGGTGCGAGACCGAAACGCCGTGCGTCGCGCGCAGACCGCCGAAGCCCCAACGCTTCATGCCGCCCTGGAAGCCCTTACCCTGGGTCACGCCCTGGATATCGACGATCTGGCCAGCGACATAATGGTCGGCCGAGATGGTCGCGCCGACTTCGAGCACGGCATCATCGGAAACACGGAATTCAGCCAGCTTCGCCTTGGGCTCGACTTCGGCCTTGCCGAAATGGCCACGCTGCGGCTTGGCGACATTCTTTGCTTTTGCGGTACCCGCGCCCAGCTGGACTGCGACATACCCGTCTCGATCGGCCTCGCGAACGGCCACAACTTGCAGATTTTCGAGTGCCAGAACGGTCACGGGCACGTGGCGCTCGTCGTCCTGGAACCAGCGGGTCATCCCCATCTTTTTCGCGATCACGCCAGTGCGCATGATCAATGCTCCATTCAATGCAGAGGCACCCCTCGGACCATTCCGAAGGGTGCGTACTAGCCCTGTTTTATTTTATACTGCGGCCCCGACCCGGGCTGGTGCTCCCCGCGGTAGCGGTGGAGCGTGTCGGGGGACGCAGACCCAAGCGAACTTGGCGGTATCCCATCTATCTGGCGCCGCCGAAACGGCGCCGAATCTCTGTGGAAGCGCGCTCTTACGCGAGCTTGATTTCCACGTCAACGCCTGCGGCGAGGTCGAGCTTCATCAAAGCGTCAACCGTCTGCGGGGTCGGCTGCACGATGTCGAGCATACGCTTGTAGGTGCGGACTTCGAACTGCTCGCGCGACTTCTTGTCGATGTGCGGACCGCGGTTCACGGTGAACTTCTCGATGCGCGTCGGCAACGGGATGGGACCACGGATCAGCGCGCCGGTGCGACGTGCGGTGTCGGCGATGTCGCCGGTCGCCTGATCGAGCACGCGATGATCGAACGCCTTAAGACGAATGCGGATATTGCTGTCCATAGTCCCTACCGATGCGAAAGAGCGGGGCAACTCCTCCTTTCGTCACCTCGGCACGGACCGGGGCCTTAGGGTGACGCGGGAACCGCCTCACCAAAAGATCCCAGCCTTCGCTGGGATGACGGCTGAAGGGCCGCCTCTACTGATTAAAACAAACTGGAGGCGGGCCACTACAGCCGCCTCTATAAAAAAGCAACCGCCCGCGCCTCGATTGAGACGCGGGCGGTCAATTTTCTTTTAGCGCTTAGTTCGAGATACCGCTGACGATACCCGAACCCACCGTACGGCCACCCTCACGGATGGTGAAACGCTGGCCAACGTCCATGGCGATCGGCGCGATCAGCGTGACGCCGAGCGCAATGTTGTCGCCGGGCATGACCATCTCGGTGCCCTCAGGCAGCTTGACGGTGCCGGTCACGTCGGTCGTGCGGAAGTAGAACTGCGGACGATAGTTGGCGAAGAACGGCGTGTGACGGCCACCCTCGTCCTTCGACAGCACGTACACTTCCGACGAGAAGTCGGTGTGCGGCTTGATCGAGCCGGGCTTGCAGAGAACCTGGCCACGCTCGACTTCTTCACGGCCAACGCCGCGGATCAGCGCGCCGATGTTGTCGCCAGCCTGGCCCGAGTCGAGCAGCTTGCGGAACATTTCGACGCCCGTAACCGTGGTCTTGCGCGTGTCGTTGATGCCGACGATTTCGCCT
>JAIXZV010000345.1 GCA_027489365.1 Sphingomonadales bacterium | reverse complement strand
GTGACGTTCACGCGGTTGTCGAAGAAGTTCTTACCGGCAATGCCGCTGACCAGATAGGTACCGCGATCACCGTAGGTGGTCGCGCCGCCCTGTGCACGGATACGCAGGCCATCGAAATTCTTGCGGAGCACGAAGTTGACGACGCCCGCGATCGCATCCGAACCGTAGATCGCCGAATTGCCGCCGGTCACCAGATCGACGCGTTCAACCAGATCGTAGGGGATCGTGCTAACGTCGGGCGTGTAGCTGCCTGGAACAGCGGTAACGACGCGGCGGCCATTCACGAGTGTCAGGGTGCGCGCGGTGCCGAGACCGCGCAGGTCGAGCAGGCTGAGGCCGGCGGTGCCGATGCTGCCGGTCGAGTTCGCCTGGCTGAACGTCGAGCGAAGCTGCGGAAGCTGGTTGAGCGCGTCGCCGAGCGAAACGTCGCCGCGTGCACCTAGAAGCTCGACCGCGGAAATGGCCGTGACCGGAACCGACTGGTCAAGCTTGCGCGTCCGGATGCGCGAACCGGTGACGACGATATCTTCGGGACCTTCGTTTACGTTCGCGGCGTCGTCGGCTGCCTGCGACCCTGGCGCCGTGGTCGAGCCGGCTGGCGTGGACGTAGGAGGCGTGGTCTGCGCGGCCGCAGGCAAAGCAATAACCAGCGATACGCCGGTAAGGGCGCTCGCAGACAGCAGTCTGAGCTTCATCGATATTTCCCCATTTCCAGGCTGCGGTTCCGCATACCCGATGGGCGTAACAAATAAGAAATGTAGGTGCAGCGCAAGCCCTACATTTCATAAAGCTGAACCTAAGCTGACAGTTTGTTTAGAATGTTGCTAAACTGCCACATCGGCCCCTCTCGGCGAAATGGGGCGGGATCGCGACGCAAACGCCGCGCTACCGCTCCACGCACAGCGCGATGCCCATGCCGCCCCCGATGCACAGCGTGGCCAGGCCCTTCCTGGCGTCGCGCTTGGCCATTTCATACAGCAGCGTGGTCAGCACGCGCGCGCCGCTTGCGCCGATCGGGTGGCCGATTGCGATCGCGCCGCCGTTCACGTTGACACGGTCCGCATCCCAGCCTAGCTCCTTGCCGACCGACAGCGCCTGTGCCGCGAATGCCTCGTTTGCCTCGATCAGGTCGAGATCTGCGAGGGTCCAACCGGCCTTTTCGAGCGCGCGGCGGGTCGCGGGGACCGGGCCGATGCCCATGATCGAGGGATCGACGCCAGCCGAGGCCCAGCTCGCGATTCGGGCGAGGATCGACGATCCGCGGCGCTCGGCCTCGGCGCGGCTCATCACCACCAGCGCGGCGGCGCCGTCGTTCAGGCCGGAGGCGTTCGCCGCCGTGACGGTGCCGTCCTTCTTGAAGGCGGGGCGGACGCCCGAGACGCTGTCGATCGTCACACCGCTACGGATATATTCGTCATCGGCCACGATCGTGTCGCCCTTGCGGCCCGAAACGGTGACGGCGGCGATTTCGTCGCGGAAACGGCCGGAACTCCGGGCCGCTTCGGCCAAATTCTGCGAACGGACCGAAAAGGCGTCCTGCGCCTCGCGCGTGATCTGATATTGCTCGGCGAGATTCTCGGCGGTGATGCCCATGTGATAGCGGTTGAAGGCGTCGGTGAGGCCATCCTTGACCATCGTGTCGATCAGGCTGAGATCACCCATCTTCTGACCGGCGCGCAGCATCTGTGCGTGCGCGCTCATCGACATGGATTCCTGCCCGCCCGCCACGACGATCGTCGCGTCGCCGGTCGCGACCGCCTGTGCCGCCAGTGCCACGGCGCGTAGGCCGGAGCCGCACACCTGGTTCACGCCCCAGGCGGGGATTTCCTTGGGAATGCCCGCCGCCATCGATGCCTGGCGCGCCGGGTTCTGGCCCTGTGCGGCGGTGAGGACCTGGCCGAGGATCACTTCCGACACGTCTTCGCCCGCGACGCCTGCCTGCGCGAGTGCGGCTTCGATCGCGACGCGGCCGAGTTCGTGCGCTGGCGTGGTGGCGAAGGCGCCGAGGAAGCTGCCGACGGGGGTGCGCTTGGCGGCGGTGATGACGATATCGTGCATGGGGTCTCTCCGGTGTCTGGCGTGGCGGCTATTTAGGCTGGGGGAGCGCGTTTAACCAGCCCGAGAGCGGTTTCCACACTTGTGTCTTGGCGGCGCTGCCGACGATCATGCCGACGTGGCCAGCGCCCAAGTCGTGGCGATCGGGCAAGTTGGCGGCGCTGGCGGCGGGGACGATGCGAGCGTTGCGTGAGACGAATTCGATCGCGGGGCAGGGGATCGCGGCGGGGGTGATCGTCTGTCCCGCGACTTGCCAGTGGTTGGCCCCGGTTGTGTCTGCGCCTACGAGATCCTCGAACAATTGGCGTCCGGTGGCAAAAGGCAAAGGCGCACCGGCATTGGCCCAATCCTCCATCGCGACGAAGCGGCGCGCGGCGGGGCTGGCCGGGTCCATCGCGGCGAAGGCTTCATATTTGCCGATCGTCCGCGCCGGATCGAGTCGCCAGAAGCCCGATTGCAGCACCTCCATCGGCACCAGCCCCAAGGCTTCGCACATCGGCTTGGCGGCGGTCCACAGCGCGGCGATCTCACCGCGCGCTGCCGCGCCGAACCCGGCGAAGGTCCAGGGCGAGGCGATCAGCGCGAGACCTGCCACCGGCGTGAGGCACGCTGCCGCCAGCGCCATCGTGCCGCCGAGGCAATAGCCGACCAGCACCGGCGGCTCGGCGAATTTGGCGATCAGCGGGAGCAGCACGCGTGTCACATGCGCGGTGACGTCCATGTCGCGGGCTTTCGGGGACGGCGTGCCCCAATCAAGCAGGAACGGGCGGTGCCCTTGCTGCGCCAACCACCGTAACAGCGAGATGTCGGGTGCGAGGTCTAGGATGTGCGGCGGGTTGATGAGTGACGGCACGAAGATGACCGCGCGACCATCGGCACCTTTCGCGCCATAGTCGCGCAATCGCGCGGTGCCTTTGCGGAAGCGTGCGGGCATCGGCTTGGCCGGGCGACCGCGGGGGAACGCCTGATAGGCGCGCAACCCGGCCAGCGCTGCGGCGCGGCGATCCGCCGATGCGGCGGTCTGTTCGCGCAGCATGTCGAGGAACAGCGGCAACGGGCGCGGTCCGTGTTGCGGTGCGGTATCAAATGGTGGTACGGCAGAGCCAACCATAGGGCGGGGAGCCTTTTTCATGAAGAAGACCATGCCGGGCGATGGCCCCGTCACGATCAAGAAGTACGCCAACCGCCGCCTCTACAACACCGAAACGTCTTCTTACATCACGCTCGAACACCTTGCCGCGATGACGCGCGAGGGGCGTGATTTCAAGGTGCTCGACGCCAAGTCCGAGGAGGACATCACCCACAATATTCTGACGCAGATCATCATGGAAGAGGAACAGCGCGGGCAGACGATGCTGCCGGTGAACTTCCTGCGCCAGTTGATCGCGATGTACGGCGATTCGATGCAGGCGATGGTGCCGGGCTATCTGGAGGCGTCGATGGACAGCTTCCGCCGCAACCAGCAGCAGTTCAAATCGGCGGTCGAAGGCGCGTTCGCCAATTCGCCCTTCGCCGAACTCGCCAAGCAGAACATGGCGATGTTCGAAGCCGCGACGCAGGCGTTCAAGCCCGGCGTCAAGAGCGGCCTTGGCGCGACGCCGCAGACCGCCAGCAGCAAGGACGACGAGATCGCCGCGCTCAAGGCCGAACTCGGGCGGCTGAACGAAAAGATCGAAAAGCTCGGCGACTGAGCGACGCAACCGTCTGGTGGATGGCCGCAGGGGGGGCGGTGTTCATGGCCGTCCTCGGCGGTGTTGGCGACTGGCGTCGCCGGTCGCGCAAGGATCTCGACAAGGTCGGTCTGGTCGATTGGCGCAGCGTCCAGATGTACGCGCTGATCGCCGCGGCCCTGTGCGCGATCGTGGCGTCGCACACGTGATGCCGCGTTAGGCGGTGAGCCCATAATTGTGCCGCCGTCCATGCGCGGGCTGAACGGCGAAAAATGGTGGCAAGCGGAAATCGCGAGTGCCGCTTAGATCGCTGATCGTTGACGACGGCGTAAACCCAAGGCCGCCCATATAGCTGCACCCACCACCAAAAGGGCGCCGAACACCCCTGCTGCGGCCTGCTCGATAGCGTTGCTTTCCAAAAGGCCCGGAGCCCCCGCCGCTGACACGATGAGGTGCGGTTGCGCGAGGCCAAGCGATGAAGCGCGTCCAATCGAGCGCACATCCAACTGGTAAGTCTTTCGGAGATCAGGGCGGATATATGCCGCCACCCAAGTAAAAGTATTTGCTCCCTCATATTCGCCGCCAGCTGACGCCGCGTTTGGTTCGAGCTCACTGGATAGATCACGTCCGCCGGCCGATATTTTCAGCGATAACGCTACCGGCCAGCGCAATGCTGGGTTTTTGCATTCAGGCTTGGACATTACTTCGGCTGATACGGAGCAAGGATAAAGTTGCGCAGCTACCCTTTGGTTCATCCTGACGCCAATCGCATAACGCTCGGCATAGTCGGCCCGAAAGGTGGCCCGCGTCGTCACTCCGGG
Source organism: Sphingomonadales bacterium (assembly GCA_027489365.1). GTDB lineage: Bacteria > Pseudomonadota > Alphaproteobacteria > Sphingomonadales > Sphingomonadaceae > Sphingomonas. The sequence continues at coordinate 3,448 of JAIXZV010000345.1, read as the reverse complement.
TGTGAGATCAATAGAACCTAGATCAATCACAGGGTTCGGACGCAGTGCTAAGGCAACATTCACGACCAAGGCCAAGCCGATAAGGCTCAGTGGCCCTAGATTGCGCCATCGATGCCTTTTCATCTGCGCATTCTACCGAACGCCTCAATGACCGCAACTGGGCGGTCGCCGCCTGACCGCTTTTTAGGAGTCTCCTTAGTAAAAGGCCCGCAAGGTTAGCGAGCGGGTCGTCCCGTCGCAAAGGCCCAGGCTGACGGTGCGACCAGGGGGATCGACCGGCCACCGGAGCGGGGCGTCGCGTGTGATCGCTGCGTCATCGACGCGGCAAATCTGCTCGCCCGCGTGCCATCCGCCACCCTCTGCCGGTCCGCCGCGCATGACGTGGAGCACGGTCAGCCGGCTGGTCTCGGCGCGCAGCACCAGGCCGCTCGTCGACCGGAGCGGCGGCGCATCGGCGTGCTTGCCGGGGCTCAGCACCATGCGCCCGGCACTGGGATCGAGCAGGACGCGGTACCCGGCGAGGAAGCCCGACCCGATCCGCCCGTTCATCCCGATCGTATGGGTATAGCCGGTGTCAGGTTCGATCCGCGTCTCGACAGTGCGCGCGGTCAGCGTGCCGCTGCCTACTGCGGGGACGATCGCGAGATCGACCACCGACGCCCCGCCGATGCCATAAGCGATCGTGCTGGTGGTTGGGGCTTTCGCCTCGGGCAGGGTATTCCACACGCCACGGCGCAGCGTGACGGCACCGCCGTCGCCGGTATCGATCAGGATGCGGGAGATGGGTGCGGCGCCGATCGAAATCTCGGTCACATAACCCGGCCACGTGCCCGCGATGCGCAGCGGCGCGGTGCTGCCGCGAAACGGCAAGCGACCCGAGGGCAGCAGCCGGAAGCGCCGCGCGTCATGATCGATGTCGAGTGCATAGCCTTGCGTCACGTCGCGCCCGATGAGCAGATCGACCGGCGTTCCACCTGTGGCCGCGTCGGGCAGATTGGTCGTCGCCATCTGGCCGTGATGCCGGGTCAACGCGCCGATTGCGAGCTCTTGCACATCGACCCATCCGCTCGCGACCGTCCCACCGATCGCGAGCGCGGCAGGACCGGGGCGGAGGCGCAGCTTGGTCCGATCGACGAATCTGCGCGACAGCAACGACGTGCTGACGCCGGTGTCGAGGATCGCGCTGACGGGCTGGCCATCGACGATTGCCGAGAAGCGGATCTGGTTGGCGGGGGTGAGGTCGAACGCGACCCAGCGCACCTCGGCGTCTGCTGCGAGCACATCGGTGCTCGCCGGTTCGGGCGCGGCGGCGATCAGCAGCGGGAGGGCGAGGAGCGCGCGCATCGGAGCGACCTTAGACGATGCGCACATGGTCGTCGATTTGGGTGGCGGCCGTTTCGCTTCGTCACCCCGGGCCTGTCCCGGGGTCCACCGCGCCGCGCACCCAAGAAGCGTTTGGCGCGCTGCACGGTGGACCCCGGCACAAGGCCGGGGTGACGGAGCGGGGTGCGCCTAACGGCCGTCGCCGCTTAGAGGCACGCCTCAAGATAGGCCTGGTCGAAGCCGAAGGTGCGCGCCTTTTCGAGCGTATAAGGCCGCAACCCCATCGAGCGATATTCGCCGATGATCTTCCCATCGGCGCTCTCGTCGAGATATTCGAACTTGAACAGTTCCTGCGTGACGATCACCGGGCCTTCCATGCCGATCACTTCGGTCACGTTAGTGACGCGGCGCGAGCCGTCGCGCAGGCGCTTGACCTGGATGATCATCTCGACCGAATCGGCGATCTGACGCGAGATCGCTTCCTTCGGCACCTTGATGTCGGACATCATCACCATGTTCTCCATACGCGCGAGCGCCTCGCGCGGGGAGTTGGCGTGGAGCGTGCACATCGATCCGTCGTGACCGGTGTTCATCGCGGCGAGCATGTCGAAACACTCGGAGCCACGGATTTCGCCGAGGATGATGCGATCCGGGCGCATACGCAGCGCGTTCTTGACGAGATCGCGGATGCTGATCTCGCCCTGGCCCTCGAGGTTGGCGGGGCGGGTTTCGAGCGGGAGCCAGTGCGGCTGTTGCAAGCGAAGTTCGGCCGCGTCCTCGATCGTCAGCACGCGTTCGCCCGGGTCGATCATCTTCGACAGGGCGTTGAGCATCGTCGTCTTCCCCGAGCCGGTACCGCCCGAGATGACGACGTTGAAACGGCACGCGCCCGCGATTTTCAGCGCGGTCGCCATCTTCGGGCTCATCGAGCCGAAGCCGGCCATCATGTCGAGTGTGATCGGCTTGGCGGAGAATTTACGAATCGAGATCGCGGTGCCGCGCAGCGACAGCGGCGGCACGATTACGTTGACGCGGCTGCCATCCTTGAGGCGGGCGTCGGCGAGCGGCGTGGTCTGGTCGACGCGCCGGCCGACCGAGTTGCAGATGCGCTGCGCGATCTGGAACAGATGCTCCTCGTCGCGGAACTGGATCTGCGCGAGTTCGAGCTTGCCCTTGCGCTCGACATAGGTCTGCTCGGGGCCGTTGACCATGATGTCGGTGATGTTGGGATCGGCGAGCAATTCCTCGAGCGGCCCCAAGCCGAGCAATTCGTCGACCAGCACTTTTTCCAGCGCGAATTGCTCGCGGCGGTTGAGCGTCAGCTTCAGCTCGGCGAGCACTTCGCCGATGATCGGGCGGAATTCCTCGGCGAGCTCGTCCTTGTTGAGCGTTGCTGCCGCTTCGGGATCGACGCGTTCGAGCAGGCGCGGAAGCACCTGTTCCTTGATCTTGTGGATCGAGCTTTCGAAGCCCTCGACCTTGGAACTGCCCGATTCGGCGGACGAGGCCTGCCGGTCGGCGAGGCGCTGCATCGCGTCCTGCTGCGTGCCGGGCATGGTGCCGGTGGGATCGCTTTCGGGGAAGCTCGGCAGCGGTGGGAATTGCTCGCCCGCGCCGGGGGCCGCTTCGCCCTCCGAGGGGCGGGCGCTGCCGCCGCCGTGCATCGGGCGTGCAACACCGAAGGCGGGGCGCACGCCTGCTCCTGCTGCTCCGGGACGACGTCCAAATGCACTCATGCTGCCCGCTTCCTAATGGTCACGGGCCATTGGTACGGGCGAGTGTTTGACAATTTACTAACCAAACGCGCCGCTTGCGGCGGCGCATCGGAATATCAGGCGGCGCGTTCCGCCAGCACGGTCAGGCCGGTGGCCGAAACCTCGGCAAAGCCGCCTTCGATCGCGATCGTCTCGGGCTCGCCTTTCTCGGTGCGATAGACCGACAGCGCGCCGTCGCGGATCGTCGACATGACCGGGGCATGGCCCTCCAGCACGCCGAAATCGCCCTCGGTGCCGGGGACGACGACCATATACACGTCCTCGCTGCGGACGAGACGTTCGGGGGTTACGAGTTCGAAGTGGAGCATGTCGGTCTTCCTTTTCCCCTCCCGCTTGCGGGAGGGGCAGGT